>JANYKY010000259.1 GCA_025357975.1 Gemmatimonadaceae bacterium | reverse complement strand
GCGAACATCGCGCTCGGTCTCACCGTCCAGGGACACGGACAAGGCGACGAAAAGCTTGGTCACGTCGGCTACTACCTGATCGACAAGGGCCGGGCAGAGCTCGAAGAAGCAACTGGATATCTGCCCTCATTGGGCGATCGTATCTACAGGTGGACGCAGAGGCATCCAACAGCGCTGTATTTCGGAAGTTTTGTCGTGCTGACTCTGCTCGTCATGGCAATGCTCTTCGAAGCTGTTGAAGGCGCAACGACCGGCCAGCTGATCGCGGTGTTTCTGCTCGCGTTGATTCCAGTGAACGAAATCGGAATCAGCGTGGTCAACCAGCTGGTGACGCTGCTGATGCCTCCGCACGTGCTGCCGAAACTCGACTTCAAGGAAGACGGAATTCCCGCCGACTGCCGAACGGCGGTTGTAGTTCCGACTCTTTTCGGAAGTGTGAAGGCAGTTACTGAAGCTCTGGAGCACATCGAGGTTCAGTACCTCGCCAACCGCGACGAAAATCTGTTTTTTGCGATCCTCAGCGACTTCACCGATGCACCAACTGAGACAACACCACGCGACGCTGAGATCATCAAGGCTGCTGAAGAGGGCATTGCCGACCTCAACAGCAAATATCCGCGCGCCGACAGTAATATTTTTCTGCTGTTTCACCGCAAGCGCTTCTGGAACGAAAAACAGGGCGTGTGGATGGGCTGGGAGCGCAAGCGCGGCAAGCTCGGGCAGTTCAATCGGTTTTTGAGAGGGCAGGGAGCGGACGCATTCCCCTGGATTGTCGGCGAGACCGAAGCACTTCGCAGCGTGCGTTACGTAATAACGCTCGATTCCGACACAGTTCTTCCCCGCGACGCCGCGCAAATGTTGAGCGGTACAATTGCACATCCACTCAACAAGGCTGATTACGACCCCCAGCTGGAGCGGATTGTACGCGGCTACGGAATCTTTCAGCCGAGGGTCGGA
Organism: Gemmatimonadaceae bacterium; assembly: GCA_025357975.1. GTDB lineage: Bacteria > Gemmatimonadota > Gemmatimonadetes > Gemmatimonadales > Gemmatimonadaceae > UBA4720. Next base: position 2,620 of record JANYKY010000259.1, on the reverse strand, counting down.
GTTTCGCTCACGAGTGCGCACATGTCGCACTTTGCGTCGATCCACTCGGGCCATCCGGGAGTCGATCCATATACGACTGCCGTCTCCGACGTATACCAGGACCTGTTTTCCGAGGGTAGCTTCACCGGCAAGGGTATCTACGATGTAGACGCTTTCGAGAAAGCGACACACGGGCGCTTTCCAGAGAATACGCTTCTCAGTCACGACTTGATCGAAGGCGCGTATTCACGAGCGGGCCTCGCGACAGACATCGAAGTCTATGATGACTATCCCGCACGGTACCTGACATTCACGCGCAGAAAGCACCGATGGATTCGCGGCGACTGGCAACTTCTCAGGTGGCTCGGGCCAACGGTTCCGGGTCCAAACGGGCCAACGCAAAACCGATTGTCGGCAATCTCCCGCTGGAAAATCTTCGACAATCTTCGACGCAGCCTCGTCGAGATCTCACAGCTCGTGCTGCTGGTCACGGGCTGGTTCTTCTTTCCCGGCACTCCGCTGTTATGGACGGTCGTCGTGGGGCTCGCGATTGCAGCCCCGTGGTTATTCTCGATTCTCCTCTCGGTACTGCGTCCGCCGCGCGATCAATCGTGGCCCGCGTACTATGGAGCGGTCGCGCGTGACGCGGCGGTAAGCTTTCAGCAGTGGGCCCTTTCGGTGACATTCCTTCCGCATCAAGCGGTTGTGAGCGCCGATGCAATAACGCGAACGCTGATTCGACTCTTCATCACGAAGAGGAACCTCCTCGAGTGGCAGACCGCTTCGCAGGTGGAGCGGTCAATGGCGAGTGGATCGCGGCTGGAAGTATGGCGGCGCATGTGGCCAGTGACGTTGCTGAGTGTTCTGCTCACGGCGACCATGTTGGTCGTCGCCGGCACCAGTGAGCCATCGCTCACAACGACCGTCGCGCTGGCCGCGATGCTTCCAATCGTTGTGCTGTGGTTTATCTCGCCTGCGATTGCGCACTCGCTGAGCGCGCCCGCCACACCGACGGAGCTTCGGCTAACGGAAACGGAGCGCCAGACTGCGCTGAGGTATGCGCGACTTCACTGGCAGTTCTTCGACTATTTCGTAACGGAATCGTCCCAGTGGCTGGCTCCTGACAATTTCCAGGAGGATCCGGAACCGGTCGTAGCCGCTCGCACATCGCCGACCAACATGGGTCTGCAGATGATGTCGATCGTATCCGCTCATGACCTCGGCTTCATCCCACTCGAGTCGATGATCGAGAGACTGGAGAAAGTCTTCCGGTCGATGGAGCGGATGCGCCGCTATCGTGGTCATTTCTACAACTGGTATGACCTGCGCGACCTGCACGTTCTCGAGCCGGCGTACATCTCGACTGTCGACAGCGGCAATCTCTCAGGGCATCTGATCGCTCTCAAGCAGGCATGTGTCCAGGCCTCGAAGCTCATTGAATGCACGCCGGATCAGGGTGTGCGGCTGAGAGCGATAAGTGAGCGTGCGCGTGCCTATGCGCTCGAGATGGATTTCAAATTTCTTTATGACGCACGGAGAAAGCTCTTCTCGATCGGGTTCCAGCCCAACGCCAATGCGTTCGACAATTCTTACTATGATCTGCTCGCATCAGAATCACGATTGTCGTCGTTCATGGCGATTGCGAAGGACGACGTAGACGTAGATCACTGGTTCAGGCTCGGCCGAACCCTGACGGCTGCGGGAGGGACGCGAACGCTCGTCTCGTGGAGCGGAAGCATGTTCGAGTACCTGATGCCGGCGCTCGTTTTGCGAACGTTCCCATCGACGCTTCTCAGTCAGACGCACCTCGGCGCAGTTCGCCGTCAGATCGCATATGGAGCGGAGCGCGGAATTCCGTGGGGCATCTCCGAATCCGCGTACAACGTTCGCGATCGTGCGCTGACGTATCAGTACCGCGCCTTCGGAGTTCCTGAGCTTGCACTCAAGCGCGGACTCAGTCGCGAGCTTGTCGTTGCTCCCTACGCAACACTTCTGGCGTTGATGGTCGAGCCGCACCAGGCGATACGAAATCTTGCGTTGCTCGAGGCCGAAGGCGCGCTGGGGCCATACGGATTCCGCGATGCCATCGACTATACGCGCCCACTTCCAGGCTCAAAGAAGGCAGTCGTTGGCGCGTACATGGCTCACCATATAGGCATGAGCCTAGTTGCGCTCGACAATGCGCTGAATGCAAACGTCTGGCAGCTGCGTTTTCACACAGATCCCATAGTAAGATCGGCCGAGCTGATTCTTCAGGAGAGAATTCCGCGGAGGCTGGTTCTCCAGGACGTTCAGCGCCAAGACGACAGCATGCGGGTACCGACTGAGACCGAAAAGCCGGCGGTGCGCGAGCTCGACACACCGAACACTGCTCAACCGAGGATCGCGCTGCTCGGCAATGTTCCTTACACCACTGTAATCAGCAATGCAGGCAGTGGCATCAGTCGCTACGATGATCTTGCAATCAATCGCTGGAGGAACGACGGAACGCGGGATGACTACGGACAGTGGTGTTATCTCCGCGACGTCACGACAGGGAAGGTATGGTCCGCAGGACACCAGCCGGTTTGCGCAGAGGCAACATGGTACCGCGTGTTCTTTGCAAGCGACCGCGTCACGTTCCACCGCCGCGACGACGACA
>JANYKY010000246.1 GCA_025357975.1 Gemmatimonadaceae bacterium | reverse complement strand
CTGCCATCAGGCTGCTGCCGAACATCGCGCGAATTCTTGATGTCATCGATAATTCTCCCGGCGGTTGAGGGGATAGTGAACTGTGATCCGCCGCCGTGCGGTCACGTTCCTGAACGTGCGTCTGATTGAACGAAGCCAAATCTAGATTCACATACCTGACAGCCCGATGACAAAAAAGGCCCATCTCCATCTGGAAATGACCCTTTGTTGAACGGAGGGGAGATCTACTGTGTCCCAACCCTCTGCGGCATCGACTGGCTCCCCGAGCCGGGACGCGCCCGGCCGTTGTGACAGGTGCTGCAGTTAACCCCGGCATCAGGGCTCTTGAGGTTCTTGATGTTCTTGAGAAGAGTGCCGTTGATGGTGTTTACCATCCCAAACATGTCCCGCGCGACCTGCTTGGTGGGCTTGTCCTCGCGGTCGTATTCACCAATCACATGACAGTGCGAGCAGCTTACACCCAGTGAATTGCTGATTCCCCGATTCATGATCGCCATCACTCGGCCAGCCGGCACGCCCTTGAAGATCTGAATATTCTTGTAGACCTGCTCGGCAGGCATCTGCTCCTTGCCGGCGATTTTCGCGAGAACCTCGTTAACGTGCATTGTTCGATCTTTCACGAGCGAGTCGTTACGGGCGGCGATCTGTTCAGGTGTCATTCCCCCTTGGGCTGTTGTTGTGCCAGGAGTTACCGACGGAGCAACAACCGCGGTTCCCTGAACTGGCGCGGGCGGCGACGAAACCGACGTCCGGGTGCATCCGGCCGCAACGATTGATGCAACTACAAAGACTGATAGACCTGATCTCATGCACTCTCCGGGCAGACGTAATTACTGCGGTAGCGACCGAGCCTGAACTTCTTCTGATGTAAGTCCGTACAGGGGATGAGTGTTGACGCCGATCATCGCGAGCATTTGAAAAATTTGTCCGCGGTGATGCGCCTCGTGCTTGACCATTGCGCGTAGCCACTTCCATATAGTGATGTGAATCCCCGCCGGTGTCACGCACCTTTTCCGAAGATCTTCGTCTGTCAGCATTTGGAAAAGTTCGATGGATTCCGTATCGAGGCGTTCCATGAACGCCACGACATCTTCATGACGTGTCGCTAACGATCGATCGCAACCCGGATAGGAGCTCGGACGCCCGGCGCCGATTGAGCTGATCTCCATCTAATGAGCAGCGCTGCGGTCGCGGGGCGCTCCGTCGAGGCCAATCGTAGGAAGAAACCGCGGTGCTTTGCGATGCTTCGTTGCTTGCTCGAACGAATACGCGATGCTGATCAGCTTCGGCTCGCTCCATGCGCGTCCAAAGATGGACATGCCAACTGGCAGCCCGTACGCAAATCCGGCGGGAACGGTTATGTGTGGATAGCCTGCGACAGCCGACGGGCTCGAGTAACCGCCGGTGAAGTGATCTCCGTTGATCACGTCGGTGAGCCAGGCTGGGCCACCGGTGGGCGCGATCAGCGCGTCGAGCTTGTTCTTGTCCATCACTGCGTCAATGCCCTCGGTCCGTGCCAGGCGATGATTCTTTGCAAGTGCATCGATGTACGCCTTTTCAGAAAGCGGGCCCTTGGCCTCCGATTGTATCATCAACTCCTGCGAGAAATACGGCATCTCCTTCGACTTGTTGCGCTCGTTGAACGCAATGATATCGGCCATCGACTTGACGGTTGCCGTGGGGCCGAGCGACGCCAGATAAGCATTGAGGTCCGCCTTGAAATCATATAGCAGAACCTCCTGTTCGCTGTCGTCGAACTGCCCGACCGTCGTAATGTCTGCGGGATCAACGATGATTGCGCCGCGCGCCCTCATCGAATCGATCGCCGCACGCATGAGGTTGTCTACTTCATCGTTGAAGCCGAAGAACTTCGCCCGCGCAACACCAATTCGTGCGCCCTTCAATCCGTTGACGTCCAGAAATTTCGTGTAGTCCGGCACGGACCGGCCGTTGCTCTCAGCGGTTGCGGCATCTCTTGGATCAGCGCCCGCGAGCGCAGTCAGCAGGATCGCCGCATCGCTCACGTTGCGAGCCATTGGCCCCGCCGTGTCCTGATTGTGGGAGATCGGAATAATTCCGGCCCTGCTCACGAGTCCGATCGTTGGCTTGATTCCGACGAGCCCGTTGGCTGACGACGGACACACGATCGATCCATCGGTTTCTGTACCGACGGCGACGGCAGCGAAATTCGCCGATGTCGCTGCGCCCGACCCAGAGCTGGATCCGCACGGATTACGATCGAGCGCGTACGGATTCCGAGCTTGACCGCCGCGACCGCTCCATCCACTCGATGCATGCGTCGACCTGAAATTCGCCCATTCGCTCAGGTTCGTCTTTCCGAGAATGACGGCACCCGCTGCCCGCAGTCGTTCAGCAACGTGCGAATCGCGCAGTGGAATGGAGCCCTCGAGCGCGTACGACCCAGCAGTCGTCGTCATCCTGTCGAACGTATCGATGTTGTCCTTGATCAACACGGGAATTCCATGCATCGGACCGCGCGAGCCTTTCTGTTTTCTCTCTTTGTCGAGAGCCGACGCGATGGACAACGCGTCGGGATTTATTTCGATTACGCTGCGCAGCGTCGGCCCTCGGCGATCGTTCGCCGCAATGCGGTCCAGGTAGAGTTTCGTGATCGATCGGGAAGTGCGCTTGCCAGTCACCATGTCCCGCTGCAAATCCACGATCGTCGTTTCCTCGAGCTCGAAACCGCCGGCGACGGTCGCCGATTTGTCCGACTCGTCTGCCTCGTGCGAAGCAACGACGCCGCCTTCAGCAGGCGCGGCAATTCCTAGCGCCGCGGCGCTACCGAGCGCGCTGGTCCGAAGAAAATCGCGGCGGCGCATCAAATGTGACAGCTCGAGAGTCCGCGCTTTTCCAGGTACTGCTGATGATAATCCTCAGCCTCGTAGTAATCCGTGGCGGGAGTTATCTCGGTGACGATCGGTTTCCGAAAGTGCCCCGCCTTCTCGCGTTCGTCTTTTGATGCGAGCGCGGTTTCTTTCTGCGCTTCGTCGTGATAAAAAATCGCCGAGCGATACTGCGGGCCGACGTCAGGCCCCTGCCGATTCAAAGTTGTCGGATCATGATTTTCCCAGAATACGGTAAGAAGATCATCGTATGTCACGCGTGCCGGATCGTAAGTCACCTGCACGACTTCCGCATGACCAGTTCGGCCACTGCACACGTCGCGATAGGTTGGATTCTTCATCATTCCGCCGAGATATCCAACCGACGTCGAGAGCACGCCGGGAATCTGCCTGTATGCGGCTTCGACTCCCCAGAAGCATCCTGCGCCGAACGTCGCCTTTCCCTCATTCGTCGCAGCCGGTGTAGTTCCATTTGATTGTGTCATCGTTCCTCATTCATGTAGTGCGCGAGCATGTTGTGGAAGTGGTGGGTGCCGACCTCACGTCTGGCCGAAAAGCGGCCCCGGTCATAGAGGCGGGAGCTCACGCCGCGCTGAACGGATTCGACGATTTCCTCGTCTTCCATCTCTACCTTGTGAAGATCGGCTCCGGCTCCCTGCCCGCGCAGTGACTCATTCCATACATATGATACGAACGATACACGGGTTCGGGATGCACCGAGAGGGCTGACAATGTTCACCGACAAGCCCCACGGATAAAAATTCAGCATCAGGTTCGGGAACAGCCAGAAATAAAAGGCTGCAACACGTTTCCCGTAATCAGGATGCTCGGGCGGGAGATCGAAAACCGGCTCGCCCGGTCGCGCGATACCCATCTGCAGTGAGCCGAGCGGGAACTTCTCTGTGTAGTACGCGTTGTAATCGAGTTTTTCCGACAATCCCTGGTGCACGTAAGGGATGTGAAACTCCTCGAGATAGTTATCGCAGTAGAGTGCCCAGTTCGCGCCGATGAGATAGTCGCGGGATGTCTTTGGATCGCGACGGAATTCCTCCAGTGGCATCCAGCCTACGCGGTCATCGATCGGGGCCAGCCATTCCGCAAAGTCAACCGCGGGAGAAAGCGAAGTGAAGAGCAGTGGGCCCCACTTTTCCAGGGGGATACTGGGAAGGCAATCGGCGGAGGAGGGGAAATTGGCGGTATCGTCGAATTCCGGCATCGAGACAAATGACCCATCGAGATCGAAACGACGTCCGTGGTATCGGCAGCGCAGACTCTTGAGGTGACCCTCGCCTTCGACCACCAGAGCGCCTCGGTGAGTGCACACGTTGGACAGGCACCGAAGCTTCGCGTCCTCATCCGAGGTGATGACAAGGGGTTCGTCGAGGCAGCCTTCAAGCAGCGTAAACGGCAGGACGTGACCGGCCGCCTTCACGCGTGAGGCATCGGCCGCATATTGCCAGGTTCGCGCAAAGACACGCTCCTGCTGCAGCGTGAAGTACGCCGGATCGGAGTACACCTTCGCGGGGAGGGTAGACGACAGCCGAATATCATCGTCGATGTCTATTCGCGGCACGGAGGGTTTCATCTCACATGGAGATTACGCTATCCGGGCGAAACTTCCAGAGCGGGCGTTGCCAGTCGCGCGTTGTCGCCTGGCGTTGGGAAAGATCAGCGCTCCGACAACGTTCGCCCCGATAATGAGCAACGAGATCTTTAACGCGAACGACGCGGCGCTCGTCACCTTGATGATGGGGAATACAGAAAGGGCGACGTACCCGAGTGTCATCACGAGGTCGCGCCCACCAGGATTATCGCGTTCACTGGAGTTCTATAAGTCGCGTGAAGCTTTGCGAACCACACCGGAAGAAGGCGATCCCAGCCCGCAACCATCGGCAGGCGCGTGATTCCCGTGAAATTCACGCTCGCCTGTGCAACACGAATTCCAAGCGACATCACGATTGCGAGCGTCACCAGCTGCGTCGCGATACCGAACGGCGCGAAGCCGATGCGCAGAACCTGCGGCATCGGCCCGATGAGGTCGATGCCGTTTGCCGGAATGAAGGCGACAACAGTGCTCGTTCCGAGAATCAACATCGCCGCAATGACCGCCGCAGCAATCCAGACCGAGCGTGTAATGGACCGTGCGGGCGATCTGGTCTCTCCAGTCACGTCGCTGAGAACCGGGAGCAGCAAAA
>JANYKY010000244.1 GCA_025357975.1 Gemmatimonadaceae bacterium | reverse complement strand
TACGCCTATTTCGAGCATGAGCGGCTGGATCGAGCTGCTGCGCGAAGCGGGCGGTGACCCGATGACGGAAAGTGCGCTGGCTCATATGGACGGTGACCTCGAGCGACTCAAACGGGTTGCGAATCGATTCGAGCGGATTGGCAGGCCACCGCGCCTGGAAAAGGTTGATATCGGGGAGCTTGTGGAATGTGTAGCCAGCTACTTCCGCGTGAGAGTTCCTACGCTGGCACAGCGCGTAACGGTCAACTCCTCGCACGACGATGAACCGCTGATCGTGAACGGGGACGCCGTCCTGCTCGAGTGGGCAATTGAATCACTCGCGAAGAATGCAATCGATGCGCTCGCAGGCAGGGATGGGCGGATCGACCTGACGGCAACGGCTCTCCCCGAGGGCCACGTGCGGGTTCGCGTGAGCGACAATGGCCCGGGGATTCCCCGCGAGCTTGGCAACAGAATTTTTGAGCCTGGCTTCAGCACCAAAGAGCACGGATGGGGGATCGGGTTGCCGCTCGCGCGCCGCATTGTCCAGGAGAATCATCACGGAGAATTGGTGCTCGTTCCCTCGGAACACGGAGCGACGTTCGATATTATCTTGAGTTGATGAATCAAACGCTCGATGCCGCCGGGTCTCCCGCTATCCCCGGTGACGCAGAGCCCCTCGCGCGGCTCAACCCCGCACAGCGCGAAGCCGTTCTCCATTACGAAGGTCCTCTCCTCATTATTGCAGGCGCGGGCTCCGGCAAGACCAGGGTACTCACGACACGGATAGCACGGCTCATCCAGCATCATGGTGTCGATCCATCCCGAATTTTGTCGGTGACGTTTACGAACAAGGCCGCTGGCGAGATGCGCCAGCGGATCGCCCGCCTCGTCGACTCGGATCTCCGAACGATGTGGTGCGGGACGTTTCACGCCGTTGGTGCCAGAATGCTTCGGGCACATGCGCACTCGGCGGGACGCACAGCGAACTTCACCATCTACGACGAAGACGATGCACTTGGCATCGTCAAGCGCGTGATGGATCGCGTGGGAATCTCACCCAAGCAGTGGACTCCGAAGTCGGTATTGTCGCTCATCTCCGACGCCAAGAATGGCCTCGTCACACCAGAAGAGCTGCAGTCAGCCGCAATGGATCCTCTTACGAAGGCGGCAGCGGCTGTCTATACGGAGCTCGAGCCTGCTTTACGTGCCGCGAATGCCGTCACGTTCGATGATCTCCTCGTGCTGCCGGTTCAGGTATTTCGTCAGCACGCGGGGATTCTGGAGCACTATCGATCGAAGTTCCAGTTCATTCTCGTCGATGAATATCAGGATACGAATCGCGCGCAATTTCAGTTCATCAAGATGCTCGGTCATCATGGCAACGTCGCAGTTGTCGGCGACGACGATCAATCGATCTACGGATGGCGGGGAGCGGACATCCGCAACATTCTCGATTTCGAAAAGGAATTCGCCTCGGCAAGAGTCGTAAAGCTCGAAGAGAATTATCGGTCGACGCCATCCATTCTTGACGTTGCAAATGCCGCGATCAGCGCGAACGTCGGCAGGCGTGGAAAGACATTACGCGCAACCCAGCCGGCTGGAGAAAAAGTCACGCTTTATTCCACGCTCGATGAGCGAGACGAAGCCGACATGGTCCTCGACGAGATGAAATCGCGTCAGGCAAAGGACAACTGGGGCCTGCGGGACTTTGCCATCCTGTATCGCACCAACGCGCAGAGTCGCGCGATCGAAGACGCGCTTCGCAAGAATGCCATACCATATCGCCTCGTCGGCGGGGTGAGATTTTACGATCGAAAAGAGATCCGCGATTTGATGAGCTACCTCAAGCTCATCGCGAATCCGTCCGACAACGAAGCATTCCGGCGCGCGGTTTCGGTGCCGCGGCGCAAGCTTGGTGATACGACCATCGATTCGCTCGCCTCCCTCGCCCGCCGTGCCGGCGTGCCGCTGCTCGAGGCGGCTGGGCGGCCCGATCTCCTCGAAGAAATGCGAAGCGGGACGCGCGCTGGCCTTCAGGAATTTGCGGCGCTTATCGGCGGACTTCGCGAACGCGCGAAAGAAGCCAGCGTTGATGAATTGCTTCGCGAGCTTGTTGACGCAATACGTTACGGCGACTACCTGCAGGCCGATTCTCCCGAGACAGCACGTGATCGCAGCGAAAACGTCAGCGCGCTGATCGATGGCGCAGCTGAGACGGTTATCGATGACGGCGGGGAAGTGGGGCTGACACCGCTCGATCATTTTCTTCAGACAGCGATGCTCGTCGCGCAGATCGACGCTCTCGATCCAGACGCGGACGCGGTAAGTCTCATGACTCTGCACAATGCGAAGGGACTCGAGTATCCCGTTGTTTTCGTCACCGGGCTCGAAGACGGATTGTTTCCGGGGATCAACTCCATGGACGATCCCGACCGGTTGGAGGAAGAACGCCGTCTGTTCTACGTCGGAATAACTCGGGCTGAGCGCAAGCTTTATCTCTCGTTCGCCGAGAGTCGCAGGCGAAATGGGCAGATGACGCAAGCGCTTCGCTCAAGGTTTCTCAATGACATCCCGGGTTTGTTGCTGGATGAGAAAAAAACGCTCAAAGTGAGATCCAGTGGCCGGTCGACATTCTCCAAAGACGCATTGTCGCGCGACACCTTCGGGCAGAGCACGTGGCGATCCAATCCGCCGCGAATGCAGCACGAGGTTCCGGCGTGGCGGAGCGGTACTTCGCGAGCTG
>JANYKY010000224.1 GCA_025357975.1 Gemmatimonadaceae bacterium | reverse complement strand
TCAATCACTCGTTGTTCCTTGATCCGCCCGCCTGCTCATCACCCATTGAAAGTTGACAGCCATCTGCGATGATGGTGTATACTTTCCGGCCTCATGTCTGCTCAGATCGAAACTGTCGATGGCGGGAAGCACCGCCTCAACGAAGGGCGCGTAAGGCGCGCGGCAGAAATCGGCATGGCCGCGCTATGCTTCGCGCTTGCCGTTGCAAACATCGTCGAGCTTCGGCTGACATCCGCGACTCACGGCGAAGTCCTCCCATGGACCCGCGTTCTCGCGCTCACTGGTCCGCGATGGGTGCTTCTCGCCGGTCTTCTCATCGTCGTGCTTGGAGTTGCGCGCCGGTTTCCCGCCTGGCCTCTCACGTTGCGATCGCTCGTTGCGCATGTCGTAACGTTTGCAATGTTCGCGTTGGCGAACGCAGTCGTGTATGCCCTGGTGCTTCGCGAGTTCGAGCTCACCAATCCAATTTTCTCCTTCGCCATGTATCTGCTGGGGATCACTCTCAGCACGATGCCCGTGCTTCTGCTTCTTTACGCCGCCGCGCTTGGTACGGCTGGACTTGTTGACGCCGCGCTCGACCGGTATTCGCGTGACCTCCACGCATCGCAGCTTCAGGGCGAGCTCTCCGCCGCGCGTCTGGCTGCACTGCGCGCGCAGCTCCATCCTCACTTTCTGTATAACTCTCTCAACTCGATCAGCGCCCTGATCGGCGATGGCCAGAAAGATCGGGCGCTCACTGCCACCGAACACCTCGCGGACTTGCTTCACGCGGCTTTCAGAGACGATGGGCGCGATGTCATTCCGCTCGCGGAAGAGCTGCAGCTCGTCGATCGCTATCTCGCGCTTCAGCAGATGCGCTTTGCCGATCGTCTCAAGGTGTCAACGAAAGTCGGCGCGGGAGCAGGTGACGCCCTGATTCCGCCGTTGCTGCTCCAGCCCATTGTCGAGAACGCGGTGCTGCATGGCCTCGAGAACAACACCGGCACCGTTACGGTGAGCATTGCCTCGCAGGTAATCGACGACAAGATCGTGATCGCAATCGAGAACGACGGCGCCATCGTGAACGAGGACTGGACTGCCGACGGTGGGAAGGGAGTCGGAATACCAAATACGCGGAGTCGTCTCAGTACGATCTACGGATTGAAAGCAGAGCTGCTAGTTGCAGCACGCGGGCAGGGAGGAGTCACCGCCACGCTGACGCTTCCGCTTCGGCTCGCCTGAGCAGGAACGCAATGTATTCGGTGCTCATCGTAGACGACGAACCGTTGGCGAGGCTTCGCGTTCGGCAGCTTCTGGCTAATGCAGAAGGCTTCACGATTGCAGGTGAATGTTCTGACGCGGCATCGGCGCTGGCGGCGGTTCGAAAACTGTTGCCGGATTTATTATTTCTCGACATACACATGCCCGGAGTTGACGGCATCAAGGTGGCCGAGGCAATTCGGAAGACTGGAACGCGTGTGATATTTCTGACGGCGCATCCGGAGCATGCGGTGCGCGCATTTGACATCGACGCGATCGATTACCTGGTGAAGCCAGTGAGTCAGGCGAGATTCACGGAAGCAGTTGGCAAGGCGGGCCGTGCGCTCGAGGCGCGGGTGATGGATCGTCTGCTAATATCCACTGGTCGAGGTGACGTGGTGGTTCCGACTGATGAGATCGATTGGCTCGCAGCGGATGGCGCGTATGTGTACGTGTATCACGGCGGACGTCGTCATCTTCTTCGCGAGTCGTTGACCAGTCTTGCTCAGCGTCTGGGGCCACAGAGATTTGTGAGTGTGCATCGGTCCGCGGCTGTGAATGTCGATCGCGTGCGCGAGACTCGTCGAGGTGAGGGAGCAGATCTCGAGGTGATTCTGATGGATGGCACTCGTGTGCCCGTCAGCAGGCGACGTGCTGCAGCTGTCCTTCGCAGGCTGGGCCGCCGGGCGGAGTAGCCGGTCGCACGAGCGGAAACGACCGCTCGCAACAACAATCGACCGTTCGATTCGCATGCGCTTGTGAGCGTCATCGCGCGACGCAAATGTTGCGTCTATGACAGCAAGCGTAATGGCAGGCACCTCGCGCGAGTATTCCGCTGCGGCAGTCGCCGATGTGCGGATGCAGCGGGTGATTCGGTGCCTTCGAGTGGGCGCTGCCGGGTGCTTCATCGGTCACGGCGCGTTTGGAATGATCACGAAAGCCGCCTGGCTTCCGTACTTCGCGGTTGTGGGCATCGATCCGCATACAGCCTACAACATCATGCCGCTCGTTGGAGCGATCGACATACTGGCCGGGTTCACCGTGCTGCTCTCGCCGCGCCCGATTGTTCTGCTGTACATGAGCGTGTGGGCGCTGTGGACGGCATTGCTCCGTCCGCTGGCTGGTGAGTCAGTTTTCGAGGCAGTCGAGCGCGCGGGGAATTACGCCGTTCCATTTGCGCTCCTGCTCCTGACTGGTGTGCCGAGGAAGGCGGCAGACTGGTTTGCTAATGATGCGGTGGATGTCGTGCGGGCGAGTACTGCGACCGTTGCGGAGATTCTCAGGTGGACCACGAGCCTGCTGCTATTCGGGCATGGCGTGCTTGAGGCGATAACCCGCAAGCCAGTATTCATCGTACACTACGCCGCGATTGGCCTGCCCGCGTCGATTGCTCCCGCGCTCGGCTGGATTGAAATGGTGGTTGCGGTGTTGGTTCTGTTTGTACCGAGTGTCGGCCTGCTGGTCGCAATCGCCGTCTGGAAAATTGCGACCGAGGCGCTTTACCCAATCTCTGGAACTCCCATCTGGGAATTCCTCGAGCGAGCGGGCAGCTATGCCGCTCCGCTCGCGCTCGCGTTGTTGTCATTAACGACAAGACTCTCATCCATCACAACAAGAAGGAGCTCAAAGTGATATTCGCGAATGTTCTGCTCGCACTGACTTTTGCATCGAGTCCGGTTCCGCCTCAGGACTTCTTATCGGCGGACTCGCTGATGGTCGATCTGCGCAACGGTGGTTATACAATTCTGTGGCGTCACACGGCAACGAATCAGGCGAACGCCGACGCGGGATATCCGAACACCGAGCGCTGGCAGCAGCGCAACCTGAGTGACCGCGGCGTTGCCGATGCCAAAGCAATTGGTGTCATCCTCAAAGCGAAGGGAATCCCGATCGGCGACGTAATTACGAGTCCGATGTTCAGGACCCGCGAGACTGCGGAATACGGGTTCGGTCGTGTCACGTCAGTGTCGCCGCTGCTGATGGCGTTGAAGGCATCGCCCGAAGAAACGAGTTTCATCGCCGCACAGCCCGTGCCTGGCACAAATCGAGTTCTGGTCACGCATCACTACATCATCGAGCGTGACGCGCCGGGCGTGAAGCCGGGCGACGTGAACGAGGGCGAGGCAGCCGTGCTTCGCACAGTCGGCGGGAAGGTTGAAACTGTCGGCATCATCAAGATGGCCGACTGGACCCGGATGCACGAAGCGGCGGGTGGTGGGCCGGCTGCAGCAGATGGTCCACCGGTTAGTGTCCCAATTGGGCCGCTTGTGATTCCGGCTGCACTGCAAACTCCGCAAACCGTGGTGGTGGGTGAGTATCTGCGCGCTTTCAATTCGGGTGATCCGGCAAGGATGCGCGCGTTTTTTGAGACGTCGGCGGTTCCGAATCCGGCGAGAACAATCGAGCAGCGTCTCGAGATTTATGCGGCGCTGCTCAAGGATCTCGGATCAGTCGAG
>JANYKY010000219.1 GCA_025357975.1 Gemmatimonadaceae bacterium | reverse complement strand
CAATGAGAATCAGCCACCGGTCGCGTGGACTCTCGTCAGTCAAGCGCGCTTGACTCCCATGTGTATGGCGGCGATTCCGAATGACAATGATTTCCAGGACACGCTGGTAAACCCCGCAGCGGTCAAGCGGCTCGCAAGCTCCTCTTCCGATGGAAAATTTGCGACCGATCGAGGCAGGTACTGGTAGGCCGTCCGATGCCCGCTGATCAATCCGCCGACCGCAGGTAGAACTCTATTGAAGTAGAGCTGATAGCCCGCGTTGATGAGCGGCGACCGAGGAGTTGAGAACTCGAGAATGACAAAGCGCGCGCCGGGCTCGAGCACACGATGAATTTCGGCGATGCCCGCATCGAGATCGGCGACGTTCCGAATCCCGAATGCTACGATTGCGCCGGCGGAAGTGTTTGACCTGAGAGGAAGAGCGAGTGCATCCGCAACGACAGGCGCAGCCTTAACCCCCAGGATTTTCTCCCGTCCTGCCCGAAGCATTGGCTCGGCGAAATCGGCGCCGATGATGGAGCCACGAAAGCCAGCGGTTGCGGCCAGCGCAGCACTGACGTCGAGAGTACCGGCACAAAGGTCGACGTAGTAACCGCCCGGATTTCTCGAGAGGCCGAGCTGGCGGATCGCCTTGCGTCGCCAGATGCGATCGATGTTGAGGCTGAGCAGGTGGTTGAGGAGGTCGTAGCGCGGCGCTATTTCCGAAAACGCTCGCTTTACGTATTCGCTCTTTTCGGCCCCGCCTTCTGCCGCGCGGATGGCTCTCGATTCTTCTTTCGTTCTGGCCATCATGGTAAAGTTGCCGGGCGCGGGATGCAGGGGCAAGCTAACTTTGTCTCCGCAAATGCCTGCCGGTACCGCATCTCCTCCCCTTTCGGGACTTTCCGATCCAGCCGTTGTCGAGCTGGCGAGGACAGGGTCCGAAGCCGCCTATCGCGAGCTTCTGACTCGGTATGAGCGGCCCGTGTTCTCCCTTGTATTTCGCATGGTTCGCGATCGCGAGACCGCTGAGGACCTGTCTCAGGAAACCTTCATCAAGGTCCTGAACAACCTCGACCGTTACAGCCCCGAGTTCAAATTCTCGAGCTGGTTGTTCAAGATCGCGAACAATCTCACTATCGATCACCTCCGCCGCAGGCGGGTCGATACCATAAGTATTGAGGGCGCACCGGACGCGGTAACGTCCGAGAGTGCACGGGCGACGTCGATCGCGGTTGTCTCGGGGACGGAATCTCCACTCGAGGAACTAGAGTCAAAGGAGCTGGGTACAGCGATCGAGCGGGCCATTGGAAAACTGCGGCCTGAATACAGGGCCTGTATCATGCTAAGGCACGTCGAGGACAAGTCTTATGAGGAAATCGCTGAGATCGTAAAACTGCCACTCGGAACGGTGAAGACGTACATCCACCGAGCCCGGCATGAGCTCCGCACGGCACTGGGCGACATTCGTTGAGATTGCCACCCGGCGTCTGCGGGAAGGACAAAATGAATAGTGATTACGCTGGAATATTCTTGAAACTGATTTCAACAAAGCTGAAACCCATTGTACGAGCCTGCCGTAATCCTTCTGTGAGGACTACTTGATAGACGACTTGTCAGACGCCGATTTCGCGCGGATTGCGACAGCGATGAAAAAGCTGCCGTATTTCGCGCCTTCTCAGCATTTTGCGGACAGTGTGATGGCGCGCGTCCGGGTCCCCGGAGCGCTTCCAGCTCCGATCACCCCGGCGAGCCGTCCAGTTGCTCCCGGATATATCGCCCCTCCGGTTCGCCGAGAGTCCTATGTCCCGGCTCGGGCGGATCTGCGTCGCTCTATACCAGCACGTCTGGCGGCAATCGCATTGGTCGCGTCGTTTGGAACCGCGATTACCGCCATCCTGCTTGTAACGGTATTCAACGTCGATCTCTTCGTCCTGCTGTCCCGCATATTCGGTGAGGGAGTAGTCGGTTTCCTTGCCAGCCTTGCCTCGGACGCGACGGTCAGTGCGAGTGCAACAGCCGGCAGCACGAGTGCCGCCGTGGGAACAGCGGCTGGAGCCGCGGTTATTGGATCATTCGTCGCTGGCGCGGCCATCGCAACCGCCGGCCTCAGGGCTGCAGCGTCCGCTAGTCGAAAGGCGGCCTGAGATGCGGCGAGCCCTCTCCATTTTTTCATTGATTGTCCTCGCGGCTCTGATCCCTGGCGGAGTTCGCGCCCAGGGTTCCGTGTCGCCCACCGTTGCTGCGCTTAGCGTCGTGCATGGTGCAATCCAGTCGGCCACGAGAACATTCGATCTTCGCGGGCTGCGCAATGTTCGATCGTTGCGTGACGTCAGGTCGCTGCGCGATCTCCGGGATGTCAGACAGATCCCCGTTTTGCGCTCTGTGAGTTATTCACCATTTCGGTCATTCGAAATGGCCGTTGGCTGGCTGTTGCTCGTAACGCTCGTCGGATTCGTCCTGATGGCGTTTGGGGCAGACAAGCTCGACATCGTGATTCACACCATGCAGCACAGTGTGGGGCAGTCGCTGTGGACTGGACTTGCCGGCCAGCTGGCGATTGTGCCGGCGGCAGTTGCGGTGATTGCGCTTCTCGCGGTCACTCTCATCGGCATCGTACTGATTCCGCTTGGGCTCGTGGCTTTCATGTTCGTGGTGTCGGGAATTGCGATGTTCGGGTTTATCGCGGTCGCGACGATGACTGGTGCGGCAATTGGCGGCGGGAAATCTCGTGACGATACACCACACGGCCGGATGCTGAGAGCGTTTCTCACCGGATCAGCCGTTTATATGGGAATGTGGCTCCTCGCCGCTGCGTTGAGCGGCATTCCGCTCCTTGGCGCCATGCTCGAGGCCTTCTCCGCGGCGGTGACATTCATTGCTGTCACAGCGGGATTCGGCGCAGTGCTCCTTTCCTACTGGCGCGGTGAATTCAAGAGGTCACGGACACTTCCCGAAGCCTGATCTCAAGAAGGTATTAACGGCGGTTCAAGCTAGACGAAGGGGCTCCCATTTCTGAGAGCCCCTTTGTTTCACCCCCTGCCTCACTGAGGCAGAGTGCCTTCCATCCCGTGGATCAGAGGGCGAGGCCGGTGTTGGTGAACGTG
>JANYKY010000202.1 GCA_025357975.1 Gemmatimonadaceae bacterium | reverse complement strand
CTGGATGCTCGGGCGAGGCCGTCCACCGACCTGGGCAGAGCTCACTCGCGGGCCGACTGCCAGCGCGAAAAGTACCGCCGCGAATTTCAGCCGATTCCCGAAGGACCAACCCCGCCTTTTGCCGACGATCATACCTCTACGCCCAACCGTCTCGGCTCCCGACCAGTCATTTCCTGCTCTCGCCGTTCAAAGGCCTGTTTAGCCCGCAAAACTTCGGCGGCCGCCTCGTCACGTTCGCGCTTCCTGCGCTTGCGCGTCACCAGGAAAGACAGTGCGACACCGATCTCATACAATAGATAGAGAGGGCCAGAGAGCGCGAAAAGAGTAGTTGGACTTGCATCCGGCGTAATGAACGCGGCGACCGTTACCGTAATGACAATCGCGTGACGCCGGTACTTCGAGAGAAACTCCGGCTTCACGATTCCAAGAGCCGACAGAAGCAGGATGGCAATCGGCAGCTCGAACGCCAGGCCGAACGCCAGCATCATGCTGAACATGAAGTCAAAGTACTCGGTGGCCTCGATCATTGGGCGCAGCGACGTCGATTCGAAGCTGTCGAAGAACTTCAGCGTGAACGGCATCACCATGAAGTAGCAAAGAGCCACTCCACAGCAGAACAGAAACACCATCGCAAACAGCGTCGGGACGATCACACGCTTCTCGTGCTTGTGCAGCGCTGGCGAAAAGAATCCCCAGAGTTGATAGCCGATCATCGGCGTCGCCAACAGCAGTCCGGTGTAGACTGCAGCATTCAGGATGATCTTGAACGACGTGCCCGGATGCGTATAGATGAGACTGCCATTCCGCAGATACGGCTTGATTGGCTGCGACAGGAAGCCGATCAAATCCACCCTCTTTTGCGAGAGCAGGACGTACATGAGGATAATGCTGACAAGGATGGCGCCAGCGATCCAGAAGAGGCGGTGCCTCAGCTCCTCGAGATGATCGAGGAACGGCATCTCCGTTTCCGCAGCTACTCTCGCTTTCTGCGCCATACCGTCAGCCAAGGACGCGTAGCCGCTCGCGGGCGAGCTCAGCCTCGTCCGAGCTCGGATATCGCTTGATCAAATCGTTGTACAGCCGCTTCGCGGAAGTCGTTCGGCCGGCTGTCTGCGCAATGACACCGCGCTTATACAGAGCCGTCGGTGCTCGAGGCGACTCGCCGTACTTAGATACGACTGTCGCGTAAGCACTGTCAGCCAACGCATGCGACCCTTCGGCTGCGTACGACTCGGCGATGTAAAACTGTGCGTCCGCAGCTAACTCAGAGTCGGGGAAACGCTTCAGAAAGTCGGTAAATGCCGAGCGGGCCGCGCTGTTTCCACCGCGTGTGAGTTGATCCTTGCCGATCTGAAACAACTCATTCGGCCCAGGCGCGTCCGGCGGTGGAGCGGACTTGGTGACAGTGTCGGCTGGCGAAATTACGGCAGCCGGAGGAGATGACCGGCGGTTTCTCTCCTCGATTTGCGCACGAAGCTGCTGAAGACGGTCCTGACTTTGACCGGTTGTGGTCTGAATTGCCGAAACGTCCTGCTTGAGCGCGCGCATATCGCTCTGCGATTCGGCGCGCATCCTGTTCAGACGCGAGCTGAACAACGAGATGGAATCTGTGACGTTCCGTAGCGTTGTGAGAATCTCGACGAGCTGCACAGCCCGAATGGAATCATTTGCGTCCGCCTCAGCCCGTTGAGTGTTCACGTCATTGCGAAGATCGTCGAGCTGCGCAACCGACGCGAAACAACCAGCGAGCATAAAAGCTGCGCCAGCCATCAGCACGATTTTCGCCCGTTGCAGGTGCACCATTTTTCCCATGCTAGCTGATGATCTCGAACTCGTCGCGGCGGTTCAGAGCGTATGCCTCTTCCGTACTACCCTGCATAGCTGGATGTTCCTCGCCCATCGTCACAATCTCCAGGCGGCTCTCATCGATCCCGAGGGCGGCCAGATAACGCTTTGCTTCCGCGGCACGGCGCAGCCCAAGTGCCAGATTGTATTCATCGGATCCGCGCGAGTCGGTGTGACCGGTGATTCGCATGCGCATCGAGGGATGACGAAGAAGGATCGGAGCTTTGGCTTCGAGAGTTGCACGAGCTTCGTCCCGGAGGACCGATTCATCGAGGTCGAAATAAATAGTGGCTGCGACTGCGGTGCGCTCCTGACTGGTGACGGCGGCCGACGTCGCAGGTCCTGCAGCGGCTGCTGCCGCAGCAGCTGCCGCTGCCGCCGATCTCGCGGCATCAGCGCGCGCAATTGAGTCGAGACGTGCCTGCTCCCGCACGAGGCTGTCGCTGTTGATGCGCCGGGGCGATGGACGCGCGGCCGCGGGTTTCCGTCCGCAGGCGCTTGCCGCGATCGCTACGACGAGTGCAAGTCCGAGTACGCGCGCGTTTGGGAGCATAAGCCTTTCGTAAGAGTTGGTTGCTGCGTCGGTCAGGGATTGTTGATCATTGGTGACCACGCCGACAATCTCGCACCTGCGTACCGTGTGAGTTGCCGGAACCTGCCCGATTCGGTGTCAAGAACCCAGATCTGCTTCGAACCGCCGCGCGTCGATGACAACGCGAGGTGTCGTCCATCCGGCGCCCAAGAGGGACCTTCGTTCTCGCCCTCACTCGTTAAACGCCTGGGCTCCTTGTCGCGGATATTGATCATCCACACTTGAAAGTCGCCATTTTGCTGCTCGTATGCGACCGTGCGTCCATCCGGCGACCAGTCAGGAGCCGAGCGATAGCTTCGAATCCCGGGAGTAAACGGGGTAAGGAGCTGAATGTTCGTTCCGTCCGCATCCATCGTGTAGATCTGCGGATATTTCGATCGCGACGAGAAGAATGCGATCTGACGGCCGTCCGGAGAAAACGTCGCCCAGTCGTCGATGCCGTCGGTACGCGGCGTCAGGTCGTGAAGGTCCTGGCCCTGCAGGTTAATCGAGACGATCTGCTGGCCCACGGTTCGCGGCAAGCTGAACACGACCCGGCCGCCGCGCGGATCGATGCACGGATTGCCGAGG
>JANYKY010000195.1 GCA_025357975.1 Gemmatimonadaceae bacterium | reverse complement strand
GTATCGCCAAGGCGGTAAGCGAAGCCGGCACCGAGACGCTGACCCAGACAGGAATGATGGTTGGAACTCCGGCGTACGTCAGTCCCGAGCAAGCCGCGGGTGACGTCAATCTCGACGGGAAGAGCGATCAGTACAGCCTGGCTTGCGTTCTCTACGAAATGCTGTCAGGAGATCGGCCATTCACTGGTCCGACGCCCCAGGCAATAATGGCGAAACGTTTTACCGAGACAGCCAAGCCGCTGCGCGCCGTACGCAACACGGTTCCCGAGTACGTCGAGCGCGCGGTGACGAAAGCGCTGTCTACCGATGCCGCCGGGCGATTCCCAACTGCCTCAATGTTTGCGCAGGCGCTCGCGTCCGGACTCGCTACTCCCACCGACACCCAGACGATTCCCCAACCGGTCGTGTCTGCCGCGAAATCGGTTGCCGTCCTCCCGTTCGCCAACATGAGTCCAGATCCTGAGAACGAGTATTTCACTGATGGAATGGCCGAAGAACTGATCAACGCTCTGTCAAAGATTCAGGCTCTGAGGGTGGCATCGAGAACTTCCTCGTTCGCCTTCAAGGGAAAGAACGAAGATATCAGCGAGATCGGGCGGAAACTAAAGGTGTCGACGGTTCTGGAAGGCAGTGTCCGCAAGATGGGCAACCGATTGCGAATTGCCGCACAGCTTATCAACGTCGCCGACGGCTATCAGCTCTGGTCAGAGCGATTCGATCGGGATGTGGAGGATGTGTTCGCAATCCAGGACGAGATCTCTCAGGCGATATTCAACGCGCTGCGCGTGATACTCAGCGAGGGAGAGAAGAAAGCGATCGAGCGCGACAGATCAGTGAACATGCAGGCATACGAATTTTACCTGCGCGGGCGGCAGTTCATTCATCAGTGGAGCCGGAGTGGTCTCGAGTACGCCCGGCAGATGTTCAGGCGTGCAATCGAGATTGACCCTGAGTACGCTCTCGCCTATGCAGGCTTGGCCGATAGTTGCTCGCTGCTTTACATGAACTGCGACGCGCGTGAACAGAACCTGGCCCAGGGAAACGTGGCAAGCCGCAGGGCCCTCGAGCTCGGACCCGACCTCGCGGAGGCGCATCTTTCATCCGGGTTGACGCATTCGCTGAGCATGCGGTTCAAGGAAGCCGAGCGCGAATTCGAGTTCGCAATGAAGCTGGATCCGAAATTGTTCGAGGCCGTTTACCATTACGGACGAGCGAGGATTGCTCAAGGCGAGTTTGCGGAGGCGGCGAAGCTTTTCGAACGCGCATGCGCATTGAGACCGGAAGACTTTCAGGCTCCAACCTTTCTCGCGCGCAGCTATCAGTCGCTTGGAATGAACGACGAGAGCGCCGCCACGTATCGCAAGGCCCTTCGGCTGATAGCCGAGCGTCTCGAGCTTAATCCGGACGATGCGAGGGCGAGCCAGCTTGGCGCTACAATCGCGGCGAAGATAGGGGAGAGCGAAGCCGCAACTGGGTACGCGCGCCGGGCCCTCACGATCAATCCCGACGATCCTCTCCTTCTCTATAACATTTCATGCATGTACGCGTTGCTTGGAAATGCGAACGAAGCGCTCGACTGCCTGGAGAAGGCGGTGGACAAGGGCTACGGGCAGAAAGATTGGGTTGCGCACGACTCCGACCTCGATTCGTTACGAGAGATGCCACGTTTCAGGCACATCGTCGAAGGGATGTAGCGGTACCTGCGCCTGCAAACGAAGCACAATCGGAGTGCTATCGGCGCGGCCAAGGTATCACCAGGCTGACAGCGGCGGGCGCAGGCAGACGGTGCGATAGCGTAAAATTTCTCGCTTGGTGGCACACGGCCGGCACAAATCGAAACAAAATAGCAGCTCAGTCCCAATGCCCCCCCTTGCTGCAAGGTTTTTATTCAAGCATTTCCCCGGAGCCTTCCCGAGGCTTGCGCGGAGGTCGGAAGTGGATCGGCATCACTGTTCAGACGCAGCGTAGAGCAGGTGGTTACCGCTAATAGGCGGTGACGAGCTTCTTGACTGCGATCTGCGAGTCCGTAGGTTCCTCCACTCCGCTCACTTATTCTGGTATCTCCCCTGCCTCTCGCGATCGAGCGGTTGCGCTCTTCACTGTCCAGCACGTACACGATCGATCGCGAGCTCGGGCGCGGTGGCATGGCAACAGTGTATCTCGCACAGGATCGCAAGCACGACCGCGTCGTCGCACTAAAGGTCCTTCATCCCGATCTAGCGGCGTCGCTCGGTCCGGATCGTTTTCTGCGCGAGATCAAGCTTGCCGCGCGACTCAATCATCCGCACATCCTGCCACTTCACGATTCCGGCGAAGCGGACGGGTTTCTTTACTATGTGATGCCGTACGTCGAAGGCGAATCGCTTCGCGAGCGACTCGATCGGGAACGCCTGCTTCCGGTAGACGAAGCAGTTCATCATGCGCGCTCGATTGCGTCGGCCCTCGATTACGCCCACCGTCAGGGAATCGTGCATCGCGACATGAAGCCGGAAAACGTTATGCTTTACGAGGGTGAGGCGATGGTGATGGATTTCGGTATCGCCAAGGCGGTAAGCGAAGCCG
>JANYKY010000175.1 GCA_025357975.1 Gemmatimonadaceae bacterium | reverse complement strand
TAAGCTTGACGGTGGGCGGAGTGTTATCGGCGGTGTTGGCCCCGATTACGCCCGCTGCGTCGGTGCACGAGGCGGCGATAGACACAACGACGGCCGTTGCCGCCAGGAGTCCACCGCGCGCAAGGCTGCGCAATATGTCTTTATTCATCTGAATGCCTACTTCCGAAGAGCGTTGGCCGCCGCATTCGACCGGGCGGTGAGCGTGCGCTCGCCCTCATCGATGATGTGCGGTGTTACGAGGATCAACAGATCGCGCTTTGCCTCCTGCTTGCGAGTGACGCCGAAGAGCTTGCCGATGAGCGGAAGGTCAACCAGGAGCGGGATGCCAGACTTCGAGCTCGTGACCTGAGTCACTGTCAGGCCGCCGATGACAGCCGTCTCACCGTCTCCGACAAGAAGCTGATTGTCCGCGCGCTGCTTTCCGAAGATGAAACCGACATCGGACGAAGCGAGCTGTGCATCGGAGTTCTCGGCGTGCAGCTTGAGAAGGATCTGGTGGTTGTTCGTTATGTGAGGTGTAACTGTCAGGATTATTCCGACTTCCTTGAGTTGCACTGTTGCACGAGGGACCTGAGTGCTGGCTGTCCCCCCCTGTTGCTGCTGGGCGCCTGCGTCGAGAACACGAATTGGAATCTCCTGACCCACCAGAATTTCCGCCTGCCGATTGTCGAGCGTGACGATACTCGGTTCGGCCTGGAGGTCCGCGAGCTGCACTTCCTGGAGGGCGTCGAGGAAGCTGGTCAGCTGGAATTTTCCGAGCGCTGCGGAGAACACGAGGCTCAGCGCCGGACTGACAACTCTTGAATTCGCGTTTGCAATCGCAGACAGCGCATTACCGCCGAGGAGGATGCGATCGCTCGTAAACGGGGCTCCCCCGCCGAATGAATCCGGCACGCCGTCACCGTTTGTATCAACGGGCTTGTTGGTGCTCGGATCGATTCGGTGAACGAGCTGATTGAAGAACTGATCGTTGCCCGTCCCGAGATCGTAGGAAAGTCCCAGCTCCTCGATATCGGTGCGGTTTACGAAAATGATCTTCGCCTTGATTGCGACCTGCGGAGTGCGAACATCGAGGCTCTTGACGTACGTTAAAAGATCAGCGAGTCGTGAAGGTGTTTCGGTGATGAGCAGCGTATTGGTCGCGGTATCCGCCGCAACAGCGCCGCGCGCGTAGCAACTCGTTTGCGCATTCTGGTTGGACCCTTGCGGGACGCTTCCGGGGGTGCAGTCACGTGAAAGGAGACCAGTCAGAGTCCCTACGAGCGAAGCGGCATGCGCGTAGTTCACCGCGACAAGCTGCGTAACGAGGGGCTCGGAAGCCTGCTTCGAAGCGATGTTCCGGTAGCTGTCCACGGTGATGATGCCAGTCAGCGCATCCTCCGCCGCAGCTAATCCCTGACCCTGAAGAATCGCACGAAGCGCGACGTCCCAAGGCTGATTCTTGATCTCCGCCGTGATGCTACCCGCGACATCCTTTCCGACGACAATTGTGCGTCCCGAGAAAGTCGCGAACGCCGCGATAACGTCGCGGATGTCAGCGTCCTGGTACGTAACCGTGATTCGCGGCTGATCGGAGGCAGCGCTTGCCGACGACAGATGGAATGAGTTCGCAGTCCCGGAAGCTGGCGATGTGGCGCCAGAGGGTGAGGAATCTCCGCGGCGCGTGATGTTGGCGTCGGGGGTTATCGGCTGATACGAGTCAGCGACGTCGGCCTGAGTGACTGGCGGCTGCGGGGCAACGGGCTTGGCGGACACGACCTTTGTTTCCACCGGCTTTGCTGCAACGGTGTTGTTTGGAGCACTTGCGGTGGTTTGCTGTGTCGTCGCATACCGGGCCGCGAGGTCGGGCGACGAATGCCAGGCGGCGAAATTTGTGGTGCCGCCGGCGACAACAATGTGTACTTCCCCGTCCTTGCGGACGATATCATATGAGTGTGCCGCATCGAGCTCGATGACAACCCGCACCACCGTGGGCTTGAACTGGGCCGCGCGCACGTTGGTCACGCCACCTCTTGCGACGCGATCGTATCGGGGCGCCATTCCCAGCACAGCACCCTTAAGGTCAACGACGACACGATAGGGCGCTTCGAGGGCGAAGTCGTCAACGTCGACCGATGGGTCGACCCCGATGACGATCTCCGCACGTCCGGCCGAGGGAACTACGCTTACTGCTCGAATGGCTGGTGCACTCGGCGCTACGTTGGCTGCTGCCGGGCTATCGGGTCGAGCTGCCGCGGCCTGGAGAGTGCCAGCTGCAGGTACGAGCGCGAGAGCGGCGCAAGCCGCCAGGAACTGCCTCATTGCGTCCTCACTTTGGTTGAATCATTCATCGCCAGTGATTCCTGGCGGCTAAAACCGAATTCCTCGATACCGAAAACCACTTCTTTCTCGTGGATTGCTGCGACCCGCATGCGGCCGATCTCCTGGCCGACTTTCACGCGGTACTGCTCCTTCGTCGTGACGTCGCGAAGAATTGCGACCGAATTCCTTCCTATTGCATCGAAGGCGATCGCAACGAGCTTGAGATCGCCAATGAGCGGCCTGATCTCTTCCGTGTTCATCAGCGACACGAACGGGTCGCGTTTTCCTGTGCCGGGATAGCTGTAGGATTCGCGCGTGATGAGCACTTCGTTTGCAGCAGGCGCGGCTGCCGGCGCCGCTGTGACTGCTGCGGCCGGGGCACTTACGGGAGTCCGCACAACCGGTGCTGCGTGAACTGCCGGCGCGTGAGTTGTATTCGATGCGACGCGCACAATGCGACGCTGATTCGCGGGTGCCTGCGCGTTGGCGACGAGGACGATTGCCGCGCCGCCGATGACGACCGTAGCGCAGCTGAGAATGATGCTCTTGTTCAAGGTCACTGGCTCTTCTCCTGTACGCCCGAGTTCGACGAGGTGGGTGTATGGGCGATGTAGGTCTGGATCTGGAAATTCGTGTCGAGAGTGGATTCACCCTGTTTTGGACGAGCTTTTTTCTTGTCGGCTGGAACGGCTTCGTGGACGTCGAGCGCAACCGGCGCGACGATTCGATTGAGCGATCCAACGTTCGTCAGGAATCCGGCAAGGGCGTGATAGCCGCCTTTCACCGAAACCTTGTAGCGATAGGTGTCGAACTGCTCGCCCGTGAGAACCGGCATTGGTTCGACCGATGCCAGGTCGAGACCCACGCGCCGGGCGGCTGTAGAAACGTTCTCCAGAAGTGCCGGCACTTCGTTGGTTGTTGGGACGAGCTGTCGCAGCACCCTCAGGCTCGCCTCGTACTCGACTGCCTGTGACTTGAGCTTCGCAACGCTTCCGTTCGCGACGTCGCTCTTGGCTTGCTCGTTTTTCTTGTCGAGGACTGACACGTGATCTTCGATAACGGCGAGCTCCGCACGCTTCGGGATGTATATGAAGTAGCCGTATGCTCCAGCGAGTGTGAGCGCGACGACGGACGCTGAAATGAAGATCTGGTCGCGCTTCGTGAGACTTGATCCAAGCCCCATGTCAGTTTCCTCCCACGGACATTGCAACCGTGCGAATGATGAACGGTGGTGGCTTCTGCGATTCGGCCTCGAGCTGGAACTCCGTGACTTCCTTGCCTTCGACGAGCACCAGGTCGGATTTGGTCAGCTGCACATTCTGAATGAACGGCGAAGCTTCGAGTGTCTTCATGAAGAGAGTGAGCGCCTGAATGTCCACGGTGTGTCCGACGATCCTGAACTTCATCGCGCGGGATGCAACTGCGAGGACGGAATCGGCGCGTGCCTTCTTTTCCTTCGCTATCACTTCCTTGGCTTTCGTACCGGCTGCGGCAGTCTTTGCACCAGCGGAATCGGTAACGGCAGAGCTCGGCGGTGCACTCGTCTGAGTGACGACGGTCAACCACGTGTACTGAGGAAGGGCGTTGCTGATTTCCTCGAGCAGGTGCGGCCAGAGATATCTGCTGTCGTCGATCGACTTGATGATCGCTACCTGCTGGTAGAGGGAGTCACGCGACGCCTCCGCCTGAGCCTTGGCTGCGAGGACGACTTTGTAGCGCGCAGAGTCCTGCACGGCCTTCGTCTCGCGTTCGGTAAGCGACCGCTCCTTCGTTGTCTGGCCCATGAACAGGAGGCCGACACCGAGCACCACACTCGATACGATTACGACGGCGGCGATCAGGAACTTGTCCTTTACGCTCGAAGCCGCGCCGGACATCATGCCGGAGAGGTTGAAATCGGCCCGGCTCTGCGATCTGGCGCCGGTTCCGGGGAGAAGATTTACCTGAATCATTTAGATATCCGTTGACGGCGGTCTACTGGCGAAGCGCCAGGCCAATGGGAAGCATGAGAAGCGGTGCTACCTCATCGGTCGTGAGTGAGTCGAGTGCGCCGTCGCGAATGTTGAGGCGTGCGAGCGGGTTTGCGTGTTCCACCGAGATGCGAAGGCGGCCGGCGAGAATTTCGGCGAGGCCAGGCGTGCGAGAGCCACCGCCGCAGATGTAGACGGCGCGCAGAGTCGCGCTGTTTTTGGATGTAGTGAGAAAAGCCGCAGCCCGCTCGACGCCAACCGCGATCTCTTCGACGCGATTGGTGAGGATACTGTCGAGCTGAGGAGAGCGATCGTAACCGCGAATCAGGTTCTCGGCGTCGCGTACAGCGATGGCATGCTGGCGCTGCAGATCTTCCGTGAATCGGCGGGTGCCGAGTGGCAGGTCGCGTGTGAGAATCGGGACGCCGTTGTCCATGATATTGATGTTCGTGACTTCATTGCCGACGTTGACGAGGGCAACCACACCCTTCATCGCTTCGGGGTAGTTCACCTCGAATGCGTTGTGAAGTGCGAATGCATCAACGTCGACGATCGACGGCACTACGCCGGCGTCCGCGAGAATGCGCATCTTCGCGTCAACGAGATCACGCTTGGCGGCGACGAGAAGCACATTCATTTCGTCGGTGGTCTTTCCCGGATCGAGGATCTGGAAATCGAGCTCTACAGACTCAACGTCAGGCACATGCTGCTCGGCTTCCCAGCGCATCAGCTCGCGGGCCTGCTTTTCCTTGACGCGTTCTGTCTGAATCTTCTTGATGATGACGTCGCGGCCGCCTACTGCTGTGACGATATGCTTCGTGCTCACCTTTGCATTATCGAGCGCTGCACGGATAGCATCGGATACAATGCCTGGATCCATGACTTCGCCTTCAACGATTGCATCGGGCTGCAGTTTGGTAATCGCGACTTTGGTCAGCTCGGGCAGGCCCTTGCCGTGATCGATTACGCAGATCTTGATGAGACCCGATCCAACGTCGAGACCAACTGTTGTTTTCTTTCGGCCGAAGAGTGCCATGAGCTCACTGGGTAGGAGACTTCTATCGATTGCACGCTAGACACGATTCACATGGCAGCGAGGTAACAGCAGAAAAGGTCATATCTGATAAAGCGTTACCCACGGGTGTTCGCTCAAAGGCAGCATGGTGGATGCGCCATTCGCATCGCGCGCGGTTCTCACCGCAATGGCGACTCTGCGGCGAAGGCGACTGATTCCGCGCGCTGTAATTCGACCTTCACCGACGACGAGGAACAGCGCACTATCGAGACGCGTGATGTAGACAGCGCTCTCGAACGGTGGCTCAGCGGGCGGGGTTTCCAATAAGACTGCTCCAACCGTTAGAGCGTCACATGTCGCGCTGTTCCATCCGCCAATCGCGCGCAGCACGGCAAGCTCCGCATATGCAGATGCTTTGTTGTCGAGGATTTCAGTTTCGCCTGCGCGCGTTTCCTGCGTGATCGCGAACAACGCGCCGGTGACCATCACCGCAATCAGGACGATTGCCATCAGCGCTATGGCGAGTGCGAATCCGCGCCGGAGTCTCATCGGCGCCTGTTGCGCGGCGAAACAATCACAACGAGCGAATCGTCGAACTGTCTTTGGGTATCGCCGACGAGACTTGCCGCGCGCTGGGACTGGCCTCGCAGTACGATTTCGACCCGTGCAACGGACCTACCTGGATTTTCCGCAAACAATTCGGTTCCGGCCGCATCGTAGTAACGGAAACCAACGCCGCTCCTCCCGCGTTGTGCCGCGTATGCGCGATACGGGCCGCTGACTGGCTGGATCACGGCGCACACATACGGTGCAATTGCAGAGCAGCGCCGATAGCCCAGGTACCAGAGATTGTCTGACGACTTGTAGATACTGTAGCGCGCGCGTCGAAGAAACCTTACTGGGCCGCCCTTGCGCGCGTTGCCGATAGTTCCCCCGGCGACCACGAGCTGGTACCCAGTTGCGCCGGGCCTGGCATCAGCGAGCGCGGTAAATCCGGTGGCTGACGGACATGTCGATGCGAGACTCCGGCTCGCAAGCGACGCGACACGGCGCGTCACCCACGCCCCCGAATCGACATTGCCCGCCGGAATTGTGTAGACCTCCGCAAGATCTCCGGTGTCTGGAGTGACAAGCAGCGAGGTGAGCGTGTTGCCGTTAGCGAGAACTGACGGGGGCAACCCGTAGGTTCCTGCGCCTGACACCAGACAAGTAATCGATGTGCCAATCGTCGTGTAAAGTTCAATGGCGGAGTCGGTCATCAGTGGGATCCCGTACGTGGCCACCGCTGCGCCGCGAATGTCAGCCGCGAGCACGTTACCGGCGTCGCGCAGCTGAGACTTCACGTCGAGGATTGCGTTGGTGCGCGAATAAAAGCGCTGCTGCCTGACCAGAGTGAGTGTCGTCACCGCCGCTATCACGCTCACCAACACAACCGAGACAATGAGCTCGGCCATCGTGAAACCACGCCGTTTCAGTTGCACGGGACGCCACCGTGGAGGGCGTCTACGTGCAACCCTCTGGAATCGAGGCGGGTGGCGGTCTCGTCGATCGTCTCAAAGGACGGCCGTGTCACGGTGATCCACTGACTGGTGACGCCTCGCGAGCGGTCAGTGCCGGCGGCCGATGCGCAGGGAGAGGCGCTCAAGGTCTCGAACCGTGATCGAGCGAGGGACGACGCTCGCGACCGGTCGGAGTTCCATGCGATTTGTCTGGCGAGAGATGCCGAAGACGCCGCCAACCCGAGCACTCCCACGGCGAAAATGAGCATCGCGATGAGAACCTCGACCAGCGTGAGCCCGTATCGCATCGTGTCTTTCATTCACACACGGTATCGGCGCGTCTCGCCACCGAGACATCAGTCGTTCTTATCTGGCATCATAGCGATGCGAACGGAAAAGGCGGCCTCGCGGTCGCCTCTTCTTTCAACTCCATCCTCGCTGACAAACGCGGCGGTAATTTAACCGCCACGAATGTCCACCCAATCAGGAAGTAAAGATCAGGTGCAGGTGATCTGGCCACCAGCTGACGACGAACAGGTCTTGGTCGTGAGCGAGTGCGAGGCCGCTGCTGCCCATGATGCTGGCGGGCCGGGGACTGCTGTGGCCGTGACTGTTACGTTGGCCGACGGAAGGAAACCCTGTACCGCGGTGGATCCAACTGCCGTTCCTGAGAAGTAGACGCCGGCGCTGTCTGCGGCAAAGCTCTCTTCGTACGTCGCGAGGTTACGCAGATCTGCCTTCATCGATGCGACATAA
>JANYKY010000066.1 GCA_025357975.1 Gemmatimonadaceae bacterium | reverse complement strand
TCAAGACCTTTTCTTGAGTCAGAAACGCGGCGAGCTCGGCCTCGGTTTGCTTGATCGCGATATCGAATGAGTCGTCGGCGGGACTTGCCGAGAGCCGTTTGCGTAATCCAGGCTCAAGCTTCTTCCAGAGTTCATCCTTCTTGTCTTTCAGCTCGTTCCTGCGAGTGACGAGACGCGTTCGCGAGGGATCGGAAGGGTTCCGGGCGGTGGTGCGTTCGATATCCCGAAGCTTGGCCTCGGTACGCTCAAACTCGGTCTGAATCGAGACAACGCGGGGATCTTCGTAGAAGGCATCGGTGACGAGGTCCGCGATCGAGGTATCTTGAGGCCGGGCGGGTAAGGCCTTCTCGGACTTGAGCTGATCGAGTCGGGCCTTGGTCGCGATCACCATGATCTCAACACTGGTGAGCTGTTCGTTCCACTGCTTGAACTTGTCGAGCGAGGCGACCGAGCGGTCCTTGACCGATTCGACGCTGGCGGCACCGATACTTTTATGCAACGATTCCACGAATTTCCGCTGATCGTCGAGGAGGATTTTTTGCTCGTCGCGCGTCCGGATCAACTGGTCGATCTGGCGCTGGGTTGATGCGTCATAGGTGGCTTGCGCGAGCTTCAAGTAGGAACCGACAACCGCATTGACAACCTCGGCGGACTCGGAGGGAACGGGCGAAGACATCTCGACCTGGATCAAGCTGGAACGCGGCAGGACGCCGACGCGAAGCGCCTCTCGGATCGTGGCTTCAGGTTCGGGCGAGCCGATCAGGAATGGCAGCTTGTTCAGTTCGGGGTGTTCCGAAAGGGCCGAGCCAAGAACTGTCGCGCTGGTCACCCTTTGAACCTGGTTTTCGATATATTGGGAGATATCGATCGGCGCGGAGTTGTTCTGGGCGAAAATATGGTTGTCGTCGATCTCGACACGAATCCGCGCTGTGGCATCATAGGTGGCCTTGACCTTGGTGTAGGCGAGAGCGGCCAGGCCCGCCGAGATCGTGAGCCAGACGAGAAACGCCTGCCACCAGTACCGCCGAAGGGCGCGCCTGACCAGTCGCAGGGTGAGACGTCTTTGGGGCACCGAATCGGCATGGGCGCCGGCGTATTCTTCGGCGGCTTCGAACGCCGGCGCGGCAGGCGCCGCGGGCGTTCGCCGCGCGGGGAGTACGCCGTCGTTCCGATCGTTTCTGTCCTTCATGGGCATTCCGCTTCCCTCGGGAAACCGCGACGGTCCGCATCTTCGTCGAACATGACAGACTTACCCAAGACTCAAAGAGGCTCCAGCCTGTTTCGAAGTTCCGGCATCAAAAACGTGAGGAACGACTCGCAAGGGTTGCCGATGTCGCGACGTTCCCGCGCTGTGGCTTTCCGCGCGACATGCACTTTGTACATGCTAGGAATTCGCTCAAACCGTTTTCGAATACCAACCTCGGGTGACCAACGCCCGCCGTGCCGCCACGAGTAATACACTTCTTGAAGGTCAGAGCTTACCCCTTCCCCCTTGCGATAGGCCAGAGCGCGGAACGGAACCGTGTCGACCTCCTTGAGGTCCGGACCCGCGACGAGCTCGTATCCCGCCGACGGATAACAAATTTCCGGGCTATGGATAAACATCTCTCCGGCAGGACCGTAAAGGAGGATCAGCTCGACCACGGCACCCGTATTTTCGTTCACATATCGGCGTGTTACAATCTGATCGGCACCGGTGCCCCTCGCGATTTGCTCATCAATTCGAAAGGCCTCTCCGCGCCAGGGACCCAGGGTGTTGGGAACGGTTTCCAGATCGAGCCGAGCCACGCGTCTGCCGGTTTCGAGCGCGTTTTCGATCCGCCGTGCCTGCCAGCCTCGCGCCACTCCCGACGCCACGAGCAACACACACGCCGCCAAGGCGTACGTCGACAAGGTCGCGGCTTTCGGCGTGGTCGTCGGGGATCGCGAGAGGCCGGTAACGCTCATGACTCTCCAGTCCGGAGGCCGGTCCCAACACCGGAAAGGCCCGGTGCTCGCGTGCTTGGGGCCGCGACGCGGAGAGTTCCGGTCCTTCGGAAAGACCTGTCATCACGATAGGCTGTACGCGACGCGCAGAGAATATTTGCCTTGGCTCGCATCGCGTCCGTGCTTGTATCATGGCGCGGGCGACGCC
>JANYKY010000174.1 GCA_025357975.1 Gemmatimonadaceae bacterium | reverse complement strand
GGCGGCGCCGGCGGAGATGCCAAGGCTAACCGGCTTGGTGGACTGGGCAGTGCTGATCGAGGGCGCGAGGGCGAAGGCGGTCAGCGCCACGAGGGCAGATAAAATGCGTTTCATGTTGTTGCTCCTGCTGGAAGTACTGTGTGGTGATTTAGCTGAATGGAGCTCATTCGGGCTAAGTACCTCACGGCGGGGCAATTGTTGCATTAGAGGCGCGAATATCTGTGGCATTTAATATCCTTTTTCGGTAGGATATTAACAAATGCGCGGATATACCCTAGCCACTGTCGCCATTGCTCTAGGTGTCAGCCCGAAATGGCTGGACAACACCCTATCACACCACCGCGTTCAGGGCGTGGCGCAGTCGCGACAGGGAGTCAGCCGAAAACTCTCACCTCAGGCGATCCTCACCCTCTATATCGCAATCCTGTTGACCCGGATCCTCGAAATGCCACTCGGGCGGGCTCTGACCCTTGCGGCAGACCTTGCCCGCGCCGGAGCCACCGGCCAGCGACCTTTGGGCGACGGGCTTACGGTTTCCCTCGAAGTCGGCCGATTAGTGAAAGAAGTATCGGCCCGGCTCGCAGATGCGGTGGAAATCACCCCGCGCCGGCAACGAGGACGCCCACCCCTGAAATAAAAGATGGGGCGCCTCTCAGCGCCCCATCCGGTCAATCCTGGCGCAACCCGCGCCTCAGCTGCTCTTCGTTACGTTTTCAGCGGCTGGACCCTTCTGCCCTTCCACGATGTCGAACTCCACCGTATCACCTTCGGCGAGAGACTTGAATCCGTTGCCGGAAATCGCGCTGTAGTGCACGAAACAGTCTTTCTGGCCGTTGTCAGGGGTGATGAAGCCAAAACCCTTTGCATCGTTGAACCATTTTACCTTGCCGGTCGTACGCATTACTGCTCCTGGTAGAAAATCCCGGCTGCGGAAAAAACATTCCGATTCCGAGACAACTGGTGGCGCGCCCACAGTGGACTTTCGCCTGAAAAGCTCTCACGGATCCCTGACAGGGCTCCAGAGGCCGGGTTACTTGCGCGCTAGTATACAACTATCAGGAAAAGGGGACAATAGAAAATTGTTCAAGGTTGTACGAGTCGCACGTTTGTGACATAGTACTGGGTCTCCCCGAAACACTTAGTAGGAATTCCACGGTGCTGCGCATAGGTGATCGAAACGCGCTTCCCGAGGTTCGACTCGATCAGGTGCGCAATTGAATCATTGCGTACACTAAAGTCGAAAATCTCAGGCATCGTCCCCGGAAGATTCGCCATCGCCAACTCTCCTTCCCAGGTTTTGCAAAGCCATCCTTTCTCCGAAAGCTTTTGCGCGTATCCGGCTCGCTCGCCCGTCGAGTACGCGTAACTCAGCGTAACCCACGCCCAGGCAGAAAAAATCGCAATCGGCACGAGGATCACGAACAACAGGGACAGCATGCGCCAGTGCCGGCGTCGCCATGATGGCGCCGATGGCGCCGGTACATCAGACATTGTGAACTCCCTTATGCGACTGTTGTGAAAGTAGCGACATACCTGCGTCACCGCGTCCTCAAACGTACGACGTTACCTTTATCGAGAAACCCAAGATAACTCGTGACCTTCACACCTCGCAGAAAAACCGTTACCGCCATGGTTGGCGGAGTTCCGGTCGGCTCATTGCATCCGGTCGTCGTCCAGTCGATGACGAATACCGATACTGCGGACCCCGCCTCGACGGCTGCCCAGGTCGCGTCGCTGGCGGAGGCGGGTTCGCAGCTAGTCCGCATCACGGTAAACAACGAGGCTGCAGCGGCCGCAGTGCCCGAAATCGCGGCCAGGCTCGCCGATATGGGCGTCGTGGTTCCCCTCATCGGCGATTTTCATTACAACGGGCACCTTCTGCTTCCCGCGTTTCCCGAAATGGCGCGAGCTCTCGCCAAGTATCGCATCAACCCGGGTAACGTCGGCAGCAAGCGGCGGGATGAGAACTTCAGCACCATCGCGCGGATTGCGGCGAATAACGCAAAACCCGTTCGTATTGGAGTGAACTGGGGTTCGCTCGACCAGGATTTACTGACACAGATGATGGACGCGAACTCACGGAGCGAACACCCGAAGGAAGCGCGCGACGTCTATATGGAAGCGATGCTCGAAAGCGCGCTTCGCTCGGCCGCTCTCGCCGAGGAATGCGGAGTGCCACACGATGCGGTCATTATTTCAGCGAAGGTCTCCGGCGTTCCTGATCTCGTCGAAGTCTACCGGCGTCTCTCAACTCGCTGCGATTTTCCCTTGCACCTTGGACTCACCGAAGCAGGGATGGGGAGCAAAGGCATTGTGTCCAGCGCCGCGGCGCTCGCGATTCTTCTGTCAGAAGGAATCGGCGACACAATCCGCGTCTCGCTAACACCGAAACCGAACGGCGATCGTACCGAAGAGGTGCAGATAGCTCAGCAGATTCTTCAGTCGCTCGAGTTGAGGCGTTTCAACCCGCAGGTCACAGCATGTCCTGGCTGTGGTAGAACCACATCGACGTTCTTTCAGCACATGGCCGAGGATATCCAGGCCTACCTGACGGATCAGATGCCGGTTTGGCGGGAGAAGTATCCCGGCGTAGTCGATCTCAAGGTGGCCGTCATGGGCTGTATCGTAAATGGCCCCGGCGAATCGAAACACGCCAACATCGGCATCTCACTTCCGGGCACGGCCGAAGATCCGAAAGCGCCGGTCTATGTCGATGGAAAGTTGCTGCTGACACTCAAGGGGGAGGGGATTGTCCCTGAGTTTCTTCAGATTCTCGAGGAATACGTTGAGCGAACGTATTCCTCTGTGTCCGAGCCGGCGCCGGCCTAAGCGTACCCTTCGAGGTCTATCACTGCATCGGCGAGCTCATCGACGATCGGTTCATTGAAGCCGAGCTCGCGAAGTCTGTCGAGGACCTGTCGGTACCATCGAATCGTCCCGCCTTTTCCAACGCTGAATCGAGACCAGACAGAGCCCGGATCACTCGTTCGCCGCAAGTCCGAAAGAATACTGTTGGCATTGTGAACTTTGTCCGCTGCACAGACCCAGCGCGCGGATTCGTTCGCACTCACGAGACGCTCGAGGTAATCGATCTTTCTTTCATCCGACGATAGCTCTTCGCCATCGTCGTTCAATCGTCGATGCGTCACCGCGAGAACCGTTTCGAGCACGTGTTCCCCAAACTTGTCCCCGATACGCTGCTCGAGCATCTCGCGAGTGTAACCGTCGCGAACACAATCTTCGACAACATCGTGGAGAATGCCCGCAACCACGGTTTTCTGGTCTCGGTCATATCGGGTGAGAATCACCGCGACATTGGCCGGATGTGTGAGGTAGGGAAGCTTCGTTCCTTTTCTTACTTGCCTGTCGTGATGCTTTGCGGCAAATGCAAAAGCGTGATTTACCGGGTCCGAATATCCATGTAGCTGTGTCACTCGGATCTCCTGAACCATTCAACGAGTTTCTCCAGGCCAGTACGATCCTGCTCGGAGAATTGTCCCACCTGCTCGGAGTCGATGTCGAGAACGGCGATA
This sequence comes from Gemmatimonadaceae bacterium, assembly GCA_025357975.1. Classification (GTDB taxonomy): domain Bacteria; phylum Gemmatimonadota; class Gemmatimonadetes; order Gemmatimonadales; family Gemmatimonadaceae; genus UBA4720. The sequence continues at coordinate 3,769 of JANYKY010000174.1, read as the reverse complement.
AGACTTCCGTCAGCGGAGAAAACTGGTACGACGATCTCCGACCTCGACCTGGCATCGCAAGCGATGTGTCCCGGAAATGTCATCACGTCTTCCACTATTTGTGTCTCCCTTGTAGCCGCGGCTGTGCCACAAACGCCTCGTCCGAACTCGATCTCGAGACACCCGAGGGTTCCCTGATAAGGGCCGACGCGAAGAAGGCGATTCTCTTCTACGACGCGGTAGAATCCCGTCCAGAGATGTCCAAAGGCATTGTGAATCAATGCGCTCATCGTAGCCATTGCCGCGATGGGGTCGTCAATGCCTTCGAGCACCGCGCGCGTTTGTGATTCGAGCTCGTCGTATGCTTCGGCGAGGGGAGTACCGCGCAGGTCGATTGTTGTCTCAGCCATTGAGCCTCTAGCGGGCTCCGACTAAATCGCGAGCCCCGGTTTTATTTCTGATCTCTGGCTCTGTTTGCTCCTGGGTCTCGATCACCGGCAGATCATCATCCCAGAGAACCAGCCCGTGTATCCGCAGATCCATCCCGCGAAGTTTCTCCACGGTTCCACGAAGCTTCGCGATTCGCGTGTGTGATACGCGTGCGCACAAAACTACGTCAGGACCAGGAATGACGCTGGCCTCGCTTCGAAGCAGGTAAGCTGTCGGCGCTGCGATTACGATGAGATCGTACCGCCGCTCCATGCGCGCAAAGTCACCGCGAATTCGCTGCACCACTTCAGGCGATGCCTCGCCACCCCGCCTCGTCCCACTGGGAAGAATATCGAGCATGCGATCACGACCGATCACTGCCTGGGTTATCGCATCGGACCAGTCAGCACGCTCCGAGATAATGTCCGAAAGCCCGGGATTTGCCCTGATCCTGAAGACATTCGCGATAGCTGACGTCGTTGCATCGACATCCACCAACAGCGTGCTGCGCGCCTCATACGCGGCAGAAGCAGCGATATTTGACGCCACTGTCGCGACAATAGCGGCATCGTCGCCCACCACTGTCACGACCGGGATGTTAGCCTCGGTCGCCGCCAGATGCAGATACAGCCTCCTATAACTCTCCGAAACCGTATCTATCAGCGGCGGCCCCGACACATCTGCCTGACGCCGGCTTCTCTCGGCAACCACAGCCGCCGGTTGTACCACAGCGAGCACCCGAACACCCGTCACCTGCTCGGCTTCACGCGAATCCGCAATGGTTGGCCTCTTTAGCTCGTACATGAATGAGGCCGCAAAACCAATGGTCAACGCCAGCACGAGCGCGGCCGCCAGCATCGCCAGCGGTGGAGCACCGAGATTCGCAAGGTCACGTGCACGCGACGATTCGCCCTCGATCCGCGCATCCGTTGCGCGAATAGCCGCTAGCGACTCGAGGGCACCCGTATATGCGCGCTGGCTCTGAGTTTTTTGAGCGAGATACTGCGCCGTGTCTACATGAGTTGTACTGACTGCGGCTACCGGTGCTGGAGGCCGCAGCAATGCAAGCTGTTCACGCAGCGCAGATTTTCTTGCCTCCGCAACTGCCTGGATCTGCCGGCCAATTGCCGTCGCACGCGACGTCAGCGCCACATAGACAGGATCGACTCCACTTACCGTTCCAAACGCGTCACGCTCTTTCTCGATGTCAGTGAGCGAATCCACGAGAGTCGCAACCTGAGCATCCCCCGCAAGCGATGGCGCCGCTGCAAGCGCTCGATACGAAGACGGCAGTGGGGCATTGTCGGCGCGCTCGATCAATCGGGTCAGCGATGCCATCTCCTCCGCCAGAGTCTGCCGCTGAGCTCTCGCCGCTGCCGAAAACGTATCGACCACTGCAGCCGGTGGAGGCGCGACCACTCGTCGCGCCACCGACAGCATTGAATCGGCAAACGCCATCTCAGCAGCAGCCTTGTTACGAATGGCCACGGTCTGGCCGGAATCGGGCCGCTCCTCCAGCCGCGCCGTAACGTTTACCGCTACCCGGGTTGCCTGACGCGGTACGAGAACGAATGCCATCAGCGCAGCGATAAAAACCAGCCCGCCGACAATTCCCATCACGGCAAACCGTCGCGAGGCATTCTTCGATCTCGAAGACATCCACCAGTAGCTGGCGCCACCAAACGGTCGGCTGCTCATGCCGCCCTCTCTTCGATCGCCCGCTTGATCGCGACCACCGCTCGCTCTTTTTCCTTTGCCTCGACGTCCACAGTCATTCTCAGTCCGACCCATTCCTCTGGAAAATCAGCTGGATCCACAAAGCCGGCATGAGGCCGGGGGTCTTTTGCACTCCACCCATCGCGGGGCGACGAGATGTGCATCCACGGTTCACGCGCACCCCACGTCGCAATCGCACGCTGGGTGGCTTCAGTCACGGACATGTCGTCAGAGTTGCAGCGATGATGATGCACATCGTAGATGAATGGTATACCCGTTCGCTCACAGAATGGCACAAGGTCGGCCGGCGAAAAAAGGCGGTCATCGTTCTCGAGCGCCAGCATTCGCCTTGCTGCCGGGTTGAGCATGTCGACGCCCCGTTCAAGCCGTAAGAGTGCCGCCTCGACCCCGTCCACCTTTCCACCCACATGCAAGGTGAGCGCCTCGGCGCCGACGAGCTCGGCTACCGAGGCATGATGGTTCATCTCTTCGATCGAGCTCGAGAGGACCCTGTCGGTAAGCGAATTCAGCACGACGAACTGATCGGGATGAAAGCTGAGCCTGATTCCGTTGCGAGAGGCCAGATCTCTCGCGTTGATATAGGCGTCAGTTATCGCGTCGGGGTTTTCGAGCTGGTCGATCCGATAACCACTGACCGGATGGGTAGACAGCGGCATGATCTGGCTGGTGATGCGAAAGGCACCGATACCCATCTCCCCACATTTGACCACCGCGGCGGCAAGTGCGTCGCCATTGCCCCGAACAATTTCGGACATGTAGTGGATTCTTTCGGGCTCATCCAGAGTTGCTACGTAACGATGAGTAGCTTGCCGAAACTTGATTGGGGAATCCAAAAACTGGCAGCAAAGTCCCCATCGCGGCTTATGCTGGGCCATATGAAAAGCGGGAGCATCGACTGATGCTCCCGCTGTCTTTTTCGGCATCGAAGAACTACTGAACCGTGATCACACCCTTCATGCCAAGGGCAAGGTGCGGGGTGCAGTGAAACGGATAGCTGCCGGGTGCGACGTTGGCGAAAGAAATCGTGACCGATTCTCCAGCGTTGGTCAGAAGGGTGCTGGAAAGCTGGCCCATCTTAGTGGGGATATTCGCATCGAGCTGTGCCTGAGCTGCAGGCGGGATCGTTGCGGGGTCAAAAGCAACGTTGTGTGGTCCGCCGCCAACAACCGTGAACTTGATGCCGTCGCCGGCTTTGATCGTGATGTTGGCGGGATCGAACTTATATCCCGTTGCATCGCCGATCATCTTGACTTCGTGAGTCGTCCCGGTGATCGCGGCAGGCGTTCCTGAAGCGGCGCCCGCAGCTGCAGGAGCTGGCGTCGCTGTCGTTGGGGCTGCAGCAGCAGCCGCGGGTGCAGACGTATCGATCTTGACTGCGCTTGTGTCAGCAGCGCCTTTATCACCGCCGGCGCATGCGCCGAGTACTACAGCGCTCGTGGCGAGCGCGATTGTGTAGAACCGCATTTCTAGAGGCCTCCAAAGCCGAACTAGTACTGTTTCTTATTGATCGCGAGGGCCCTCGCGAGTTTGTGAATTTATTCACAAACTCGCCGAAAATCAACGCAGCCGCTCAAACCCTCAACACGAATCATGCCGCTCCCACTGGGGTTGGGTTGCCATTACA
>JANYKY010000151.1 GCA_025357975.1 Gemmatimonadaceae bacterium | reverse complement strand
GAGCTCGTCATGGGAGTTCCTGTCGTCACCGGACGCTCGTCCAACGGAACGGTGAGAGCCGTGATCGACAGCGGAGCTTCGTTGTCGTACGTGCCGGCCGACGTCGTGAAGGGAATCACGCCGACTGGAAAACGAAAGGATTTCTATCCGGGCTTCGGTGAGTTCGAGACTGACGTCTGGCGCGTTCGCGCAGAGATCGGTGGGCGCCGACTCGTTATCACAGCCGGGGTTTTGCCTCCCGTGCTTCAAATGATGTTCGGAATGATCCTCGGCAACGATGGATGGATTGTCGGTAGCGATTTCTTCCGCAACCGCGTAGTCGTCATAGACTACACAAATGGTAGAATCGTTGACGTGACGAACTAACGGCGGGATGTGCGTCCAGTTATCCGTGCCTCAGCTGACACGATTTGGCGCGGGCAGTCTCGCTCAACGATGCTATCAGGGACCGGAACGCATTTCACGAGCGTGATGACTGGCGAGGGGCGCGTCAGCCCGGCAGAGGAGTGATGCCCGTCAGGAGGATTCGGTATTGCCGGCTTTCTATCACAGCCGGTGTTCTTCCCCCGATGCTTCAGATGATGTTTGGCATGATCCTGGGAGCGGATGGCTAGACCGTCGGAAGTGACTTCTTCAGGAATCGGGTCATGGCAGTCGACTATCCGGACGGTCGCATTGTAGACGTGACGGACAACTGCTTCATCGACTAGTCGCGTGAATGTCGCCAAACCGAGTATAATTATTTCAACTTATGGCCGAAACGGCGACAAGTTCTTGACAAAATGTCGCTATTTCGCTAATATATTGAATACTTATTCTCGATTTAGCGACAATGCTCTATGCATCGAAAAACTCGATTGACCGCAAAGCCCTCGACAAAGCTGTAGATAGAGGTCAGCTCCAACGCATCAGGGCAGGCGTTTATACCGATGACTACGATCGCACCACGGACCAGATCGCTGAGGAAAACCTTCCGGCAATTCTAGCTCTGGCTTTCCCCAGCTGGACCATATCCCACAGTACGGCCGCATTGCTCAAAGCAGTCAATGACTCGGTCTTCATCTCGAGCGCGCGGCCAACGAGGAAGCCGGCGAAGCTGCAGTCGATAACGGTTCACCGTATGAAGAACCTGCCACATCCCGAAACGGTTGAGCTCGACCTCGGCCACACGGCGGCAAGATCACTGTCGGCAGAACCGGAACCGATTCGCATCCGCGTTAGCTCGCCACTTCAAACAGTGTTCGAGCTGCTCGACTCCGACGCCAGACAACCCGAAAGAACTCTGCCACTGGAAACGATCAGAGGATTGATCGACGCACTAAGCGAAACGGACAAGCTTCGGGCTTCAGCGTTTGCCAGTCGCAATGGATTAGCCGCCGAATTGAAGCGTTTCAATAAAGTTCGCTCCGGGGTTGGATCTGCAGCGCCTCAGGCAACACGCCTTCACGAATCACTCGACCTTTACTTCTATCACTGGCGTATCGGCACGCTCGAGTCTCTTACGGCCAGGGAATTCCGTTTCACTTATGATGAGAACTGGGAGATTCCGCTAACAGGCCTTCAGCGTGAAAATGGCAAATCAGCATACGAAGGCCTGGGACTTCCCTCGTTTTTCGACAACCTGCTCCCCGAAGGTTGGGCGGAAGCACGACTGCAGGCCGTTCACAAGATCGCGAGAGCCGACACATTTGCGCTCCTCCGAACAACACCGAAATACCTCAGCAACCTCACACTCCGGCCACGCGACTTCGACGATTCGGATCTTGTTCTGGATCACCTCGACGTCAGTCTCAATGAGCTAGCTTCGGAGGTCGATCCTCTTCGCGTCGCTGAAGACATTGGAGCAGATCCCGATTCGCGTGCAATGTGGCTCGAACTCCGCCGCCGCGGGGCAACGCGCCTTTCCGGAGTTCAGCCCAAGCTTCCGGTTCACATCAACACTCATGGCGAACACCCGCGCCTCGAGATCGGCCATGCGCGGAATACAAGTACTCACATTCTGAAGCTTGCATCCTCCGAATTCCAGCAGATCGTCGACAACGAATGGACAACACTGGAGCTCGCACGCCGAGTCGGATTGAGCGTTCCGCAGTTTCGAAGAGTGGAGTTTCTTCCGGACTCGGAGCTTCGAAGCCCGGGGCTTCTCATCGAGCGTTTCGACTTGCCCGATTCGCTCTCCGCGCCACGCGAGATCCTGATGCTCGAAGAAGCGGCCGTTCTTCTTGGGCTCAAGCGCTACGAAAAGTACACCGGGTCAATGGAGCGGATAGCAACCGCGCTTCTCGATGCTGGAGTAACCAACGATGACATGGATCGATTTCTCGATCATGTGATCTTTTCATGGATTGTCGGAAACGGGGATCTGCACGCGAAGAACATTGCAGTGCTTCGGTCGATCAAGCCCGGTACTCTCGGGAATCCCCCGCGCCTCGTGGCAACACGCTATTCG
>JANYKY010000138.1 GCA_025357975.1 Gemmatimonadaceae bacterium | reverse complement strand
GGGCCAGCGCTGTCAGCGGACGGCTCGATATCTCCAACGTCAATGGCGACATCGACAGCGAATCGATCAGCGGTCACATCTGGATAACGAGCGCGAAATCCAGGTCAGCGCGTGCTGAAACGGTGAGCGGATCCGTCACCTATTCAGGGACGGTCGATCCATCGGGGACGTACACCCTCAAGTCGAACTCCGGTCGGATCGCGCTTGGACTGGCGCCGGATGTCGGCGCAACCGTGAGTCTCGAAACATTCAGCGGAAGCGTCGACAGCGATTTCCCCGTGACACTCGGCTCCGGAACGAATCGTATCGGACATGACAGCAAGTTTCAGTTCAGGATCGGCAGCGGGCGCGGGCGAATTATCCTCGAAACTTTCAGCGGCAACATCAAAATCCAGCGCGGCACTGACCGCGGTAACCAGGAGCATTAGTGATGAAGAACTTACTGTGCGTGCTGTCCCTTCTTGTCGCCGGCGCGCTGCCTTCATTGAGCAGGGGGCAGGATGTTGGCCGTGACGTTTCAGTGTGGACGTGGGACGGGCGCGTAACCAGCGGAAATACGTTCAGGTTATCGAGTGTCAATGGACCCGTGTCAATCGAGTTGAGCCCGGACAACATGGTTCATGTTCGCGCAGAGAAGGTCGTAAATCGCGGCAGTGTCTCGGACGTGCATTTTCAGGTCGTTCAAGACGGCGGAGATGTGCACGTCTGCGCACTCTGGCATCAGGACTCCTGTGACGATGAGGGAATGCACTCGCATCGTAACAGCGACGACAGTGATAACGATCATCGCGACGTAAGAGTTCGATTCACTGTGAAAATACCGGCCGGAGTTCGCGTCAGCGCCGGCACGGTGAACGGCGAGATGCACGTGCGCGACGTCACATCGGACGTCAGCGCCGTGACTGTCAATGGAACTGTCGATGTGACGAACGTTGGTGGGGAGGTTCGAGCAAACACTGTCAACGGCAGGGTAGATGTGTCAACGAGATCGGGGCCGGTCCGTGCAAATACCGTTAACGGCGACATCAATGTCCGCATGGGGTCGCTTTCGCGTGACGGCGAGATGGATTTTCATACTGTGAACGGCAGTATCGTCGTCGAGACTCCTCCCGCGCTTGACGCTAACGTTTCGCTCAACACAATGCACGGGTCGATCACCAGCGACTGGCCTGTCCAGCTGAGCGGACGATTCGGGCCGCGGCACGCTGAGGGTACAATTGGCCGCGGCGGTCGTAACATCACGCTGAGGACGCTCAATGGAAGCGTCGAGCTGAGGAAAGCACGGAGTTGAAGTAAGGGAAGCATTTAATTCATTCCAGAAAGATCCGATTCAAAGGGTGGGACGTACTCTCGATGTGATTAGCAGCTCACAATCGAACACACTCAAGAAGAGGATTACAAAATGAAGAAAATGCTGACGGCCGCGATGTTTGCGGCAGTGGTGGCAGGCGCAGGGAGCGTATCGGCGCAGACCGTCATGGTAGGTGGAATGGCGATGTACCCGACGAAGGATATTGTCGACAACGCAGTCAACTCCGCCGATCATACGACGCTCGTCGCGGCAGTGAAAGCGGCCGACCTTGTCGGCACGCTCAAGGGAAAGGGTCCTTTCACGGTGTTTGCTCCCGTGAATGATGCATTCCGGGATCTACCGGACGGCACGGTGGCATCGCTGCTCAAGCCGGAGAACAAGGCCGCGTTAACGAAAGTCTTGACGTACCATGTCGTATCTGGTCGCCTCGACGCAGAAGACCTGCGCGAGATGATCAAGAAGAGCCACGGCCGCGCTACGCTTCACACGGTCAGCGGCGGAATGCTGTACGCCTCCATGAACGGACCGCGCAACATCGTCATCACAGACGAGAGCGGAAACATGGCGCACATCTCGACGTACGATGTCAATCAGTCGAACGGTGTCATCCAGGTAATCGACAGGGTGCTGCTGCCCAAGATGTAATTCTGGGAATTGGGGCAAAGGCCGGAGTCTGTAAAGGGCTTCGGCTTTTGTCTTGCCTGTCACTGTGTAACCCACAATCGAGAAGTGACAATGACAGAGCTTTCTGAGCAGTCAGTCAGGAATAACGAAGGTGAGAACCGGTTCGAGATCGAAGTCGAAGGCGAGCGCGCGGTTGCCCAATACGATCGACGGGGTTCGACCATATTCTTTACACACACTGAAGTACCGCCTTCAATGGAAGGGCAGGGAATTGGCAATCTCCTCGCGCGAACGGCTCTTGACTACGCGCGCAAAGAGAAGCTGAGAGTGGTGCCGCGTTGCAAATTCATCGCGGCGTTCATCGAGCGTCACCCGGAGTATGCCGACCTGGTCGACGTCGCGGACGGCACGAGCTAGGAGCCACTTGTGCCAGCTATGTCACGGTCGAATATTCGCCGATGACATTCACTGACATGTTCTCCGCGCGGGCGAAACTGTACTCGCATTACAGGCCGGAGTATCCAGAGCAGTTGTTCACCTGGATCGGTTCTCTGGGCGAGGAGCATGACATCGTCTGGGATTGCGCGACCGGAAGCGGCCAGGCCGCGCGCGGCCTTGCGCGAATTTTCGCGAGAGTGGTCGCAACGGACGCAAGCGCCGCGCAAATCGGGAACGCTGTCCGGCAAGAGGGCATCGAGTATCGTGTTGCCGATGCTTCCGACAGTGGATTGGCAGATGCATCAGTTCCGATGGTGACCGTCGCGCAGGCGCTCCATTGGCTCGACCCGAAGACATTCTACCGGGAAGTAGCGAGAGTGCTGAGGCCGGGCGGAGCGCTGACGGTCTGGGGCTACGGCGATCCGGTCATGGGGACTGACGAGCTGGAAAAAATCGTCCACAGCTTCAATCGGGGAGCGATCGAAGAATACTGGACACCCCAGAGGCAACTCCTGCTCGACAAGTATGCAACTGTGCCATTCCCGTTTCGCGAGATCGCGACGCCGCAGCTCGATCTAACGCGCGATTGGACGCTCGCAGAATTCAGCGGTTACATGCGCACGTGGTCGGCCACTGCCAACTACATAAAAGCGAATGGCCTCGACCCTGTGGATGAGGTCGAGGCCGCGCTGGCAAAACATTGGGGTGACGCGGAGCGGCGCAGGCTCGTGACGTGGCCGCTCTACATCCGCGCTGGATATTCTTGAAAACTATTTCACTGCCGGAGCAGTCTCAGGCAGCAAGACGAACCGGGCATAGTTCGCAGTATTGAAGTAGGTCTTCGCCGCCTGCTGCAGCATCGCGGGAGTCAATGCCCTGACGAGCGCGTCG
>JANYKY010000104.1 GCA_025357975.1 Gemmatimonadaceae bacterium | reverse complement strand
AACCCCTATCGCGCGCGCTATTCATCGAGAAGATCCGATCCAGCCGCCACGCACATCAGCAACACGCGCCCGAGTCTCGTCAGGTCGTACGGCGATCAACTCTGGCTCGACCCGGGAGATTCTTCCGTCAGGCAATTATCCATCGACGTCATCATGGATGTGGTCAGGAGATACGACATCGATGGCGTCCACATCGACGATTACTTCTATCCGTACAAGGAGAAGGACTCACGCGGCAACACGATCGAGTTTCCGGATAACGCAACGTTCAACCACTATGTCGCGTCCGGCGGTCAACTCAGCCGCGATGATTGGCGACGCAATAACGTCAATACGTTCATTCGCGATGTCTACTCGTCGATCAAGTCCGCAAAGCCGTACGTAAAATTCGGAATCAGTCCTTTTGGTATATGGCGCCCCGGTTATCCCGATCAGATCAAGGGGTTCGACTCATACGCCGAGCTGTACGCCGATTCGCGGAAGTGGTTGAACGAAGGGTGGGTGGATTACTTCACGCCTCAACTCTACTGGCCGGTGTCGAGGCCGGATTTGAGCTATCCGGTGTTGTTGCGATGGTGGATCTCAGAGAACACAAAAGGTCGCAACATCTGGCCCGGAAACTTCACGGCGAAAGTCGGTGAAGGTGGATCGAGCTCGTGGAGAGCTCAGGAAATCCTCGATCAGATTTCTGCAACGCGCATGGAAGAGGGTGCCAGCGGCAACGTCCATTTCAGCTCGAAAGTACTGATGCTCGATCGCGACAGTATCGACGAGAAACTCGTTGGCGGGCCCTACGCAGGCCCTGCTCTCGTCCCCGCCTCGCCCTGGCTCGACAGCATTCCGCCGACTGCGCCGCTGGCACGCTTGCGGCGCGATTCCGCAACGGGTGCAACCGCGATCGACATGATCCCACAGGGCTCGAAGAAGATCTGGCGATGGGTGCTTCGATATCGCAACGGCCCCGAATGGGCGACGGTGCTTTTGCCGGGCACTCAGCTGACGCACATATTCCCTGGCGGAAGAACATCATCCGGCCCGGATGAAGTCGCCGTCTCGGCCGTTGATCGCATCGGAAATGAAAGTCCGATCGTAGTTGCTGGATCAGGACCGCTGAGGACACTGCCACCTCTCCCTTCGAGACCAAGGCCGAAACCCGCTCCGCGAACTGTGAGCGGCACTTCCAGCAAAGCGGCGTCGCCAAAGAAGATCAGCTCGACAAAAAAGCGCCCGGTCAGGAAGAAATCCGGGCGCAAAAAGAAAAAGGGCTAAACGGCTTTGTCTGTCTTGGTGAGTGCTGCCGAGTTGATGCAGTAGCGAAGGCCGGTGGGTGCGGGGCCGTCGTCGAACACGTGTCCGAGGTGTGCGTCGCAGTGACTGCACATCACTTCAGTACGTTTCATGAAGAAGCTCGAATCCGTTTCGGTCTCGACGCTTTCCTCGGCGGCCGGACGCGTAAAACTCGGCCACCCGGTGCCAGAATCGAACTTGTCGTTCGAATCAAACAGAGCGTTGCCGCAGCAGATGCAGCTGTAGACGCCTGGCTCCTTCGAGGCGTTGTACTTGCCGGTGAACGCCGGCTCCGTCCCCGCCTTTCGCGCTATGCGAAACTGCTCTGGCGTAAGCTGCTGGCGCCATTCATCGTCGGTCTTATGGATTTTATCGCTCATTGTCTCGTGTGTTGGCTGTTGGCGTAATCCAATTATACGAGGCAATACTGGAACCGGTTCTCCATATTAGGTCTCCATCTGAAAGGGGCTTTCTGACCTTGCGCGGCAGTCGGCGAAACTGGAGTATGGCAATCCTCACCGCATTAGTTGCGGGTGCCGCGGCATGTCACCTGCCACCGCCAAAGCCGGTCGTCATTTACGTGCCGGCAAGTGTGACGATCGACTCAGCGTCGCCACACAGAAGGTTTGTTCGCATGGTGTCCGGTGCGAAGACATTCTGGCAAGCAATGGCCGCGCTGGACACGGAATTCGTTGCGCGGCATGCCGTGACGAGCGATCAGCGCGCCTTCTCGCATGCGCTCAGCCTGGTGATGGTTGGGCAGCAGGACGACGCGGAGCTCGCGCTCGACAGCATCAGCTCCACGACGACCGATACCCTCGTCAGTGCAACGTCGCGCGTTTTGCTGACCGCGATGCTTCAATACCAGGATAAATGGAAGATTCTGGCAGAGCTAACGGGAGATACGAAGCGTGACGGCTCGTCAGCGGTCGAAATCAACAAAGCCGATGTCGAGCGATGGGCGTCGGCTTTCAAAAACGTTGGCTCGAGATCACTATCATTTCCGGCCAAGCCGGTCGTGCTGCCACTTCTGATTTCTGCGTCGGGAACGCCGATGGTCACTGTAATGGTCAACGGCAAGCCGAAAATCATGTGGCTCGATACTGGGTCGAGCATGTCCATCGTGTCGTCAGAGGTCGCGGCCGAGTGCGGAATTACGGCGCTCGTTCCTGACACGCTCGAGGTTGCCACGACTACGGGTCACGTCCCTGCTCGGCCCGCCGCCATCGCGCGTCTTCAGATAGGCGGAATAAACATTCTCAATTCGACTGCGATGATCGTGGCGAGCGACCTGATGCAGGTAAAGGTCGGCGATGGAAGCCGCCCCGATCTGTCGATTGGAATCGACGGTGTTATTGGATTTGACATTATGAGCCGGCTGGACATCCGGATCGATTACGGGCACCGGCGGGTGATTTTGGCGAGGCCGGTGAGACTTCGGGGGCGCACAGCACAACTGAGCCGCAATCTTTTCTGGGTCGGCGCGCCTATCGTGCGGCTGGTCAGTGACAGGGGAGTGACGCTGTACTTCAACCTGGACACAGGTGCTCAGGAGACGTACTCCACTGAGGGGCTCGTGGCGAAGACAAAGACGAGGACGATAACCGGCGAACGGCGCCTTGTGGGCGGTCTCGCAGGTTATCAGGTGGTTCACGGACGATTCATCGACGAGATGGGCATGACGATGGGTGGCCAGCGGTTCTTCTTTCGGAAGCTTCTCGTATACGCGCCCACGGTCTCGACCTTTGTGCCACTCGACGGAGTTCTGGGCAGCGACGTCGGAAAGTCAGGGACAATCAGGATCGATGCAACGAATGGTCTCTTTCTTTTTGAAGGCGACAATGCGTATGAGGGCTTGAAGATCAAGAGTTAGAACGTTATCTAACTTAAATGTCAGGTCGCGAAACAGTCATCGACGTCCAGGTCACTCCACGCTTCGAGATCTTCTACGCCTTGCAGGCACTGCAGGGCAACGCAGATCATTTTCAGGCCTGGCGACGCGAGATGCAACGCCGACTCAATCCGAAAGCTCGCGCCAGCATCGCCCGGATCGCGCCCTCGCCACTGATTTGGCCCCTTCTCGCGGACTCGCTTCGCGAAGTTCAACCTGCCCCCAGCTTCACCGAGATGCTCGCAGAAATGGGCGAAATGGACCTGATCGCATTTCAACGCTCAGTTCTGGGTGGAGTTTTCAGGAAGTTGGGCAGCGTGGAGGACCTGCTATCGAAAACCGCGACACTCTCCGCCGCAGTTCTTGCTGAGCCGGCGCCGCAGGGGAGGTTGCTCTCACTTCTGGGGCTTCTTCCGTTCTCACCCAGAAGCAAGAGTGCACTCGCGTTCGACAGGCTCATCAACGACGTCTTTGATTATCGCGAGGAAGTAGTGACGGTGCTCATGACCTTCTGGGGATGCGGATTTTCTGAAACGTGGGCGGTGCTCGAGGCACAGATGAGAGACCGCGCGAGAAATCTTCGTCAGGCGGTAACGCTCCAGGGCGCGGAGGAGTTCGCACACACAGCTGGTCTGCCGATTGTCATATCCGCAGACACAGTCCGCGGCATCCGGGGGGCGACCAGCGTCAAGAGAAGTTCTGTGACCGGAATCCACGTAATCCCATCAGCATTCAACGCAACCAACATGTGGGCAGCATACGATGATACAACCGGTAAAACACGGTTCTTCATACCGCTCCTCGATACAACGCTGTCGGCAGAAACGAGAATGGCCGTCAACCCGGCCCTCGTTTTCAACGCACTCGGGGACACCACTCGCTACGCAATCGCATCAGCAATCGCCAGGAAGGCGATGACATCTGTCGAGCTTTCCCGGATGTTCGGCGTCTCGAAGCCGACTATTTCTCACCACGTCCAGCTGCTTCGCTCAGCCGGACTCCTCGAAGAAACTCACACGGAAAACGGCGTTGTGCTGGCCCTGAATCGTCGCGTTCTCGAGAGATCATCCGGCGCGGCGGCGCGCGAGATGTTCTCCGACGTTGATCCCGCGTCCTCGGTCAGGCGCACGCGCAGCCCCAACAAATCCTGACGACACACAGAAACGGAGCAGCTATGGGAACGGCATTTGGTGAAAAAATTCTGAACGGGAAAGTTGCACTGATTACAGGCGGAGGCAGCGGAATCAACCTCGCCATCGCTGAACGATTTGCCCAGCAGGGTGCGAAGGTAGCGCTTGTCGGTAGAACCCAGGAAAAGCTCGACAATGCGGTACGTGGAATCGAATCGTCGGGGGGGACCGCAGCCGGGTTCGCCGCCGACGTCCGCGACTACGATGCACTCGCATCCGCTGTTAGCTCAGCACGCAGTCAACTTGGCGAGCTCGATATTCTTGTATGCGGAGCTGCGGGCAATTTTCCGGCTCCCGCACTCGGAATGTCCGCGAATGGATTCAAGGCAGTCGTGGACATCGACCTCCTCGGCACATTCAACGCGTGCCGCGCCGCGTACGAGCATCTTCGAAAACCAGGCGCATCGATCGTCAACATCTCCGCGACTCAGGCCTTCGTCCCGATGGCGATGCAGGCGCATGTTTGTGCCGCCAAAGCGGGAGTCGATATGGTAACGAGAACGCTCGCGCTCGAATGGGGCCCGAACGGAGTCCGCGTGAACTCAATTGCGCCTGGAGCCGTCGATGACACCGAAGGAATGAGACGCCTCGCCCCGAACGAAAAAGCGCGCACCTTCGTGACGAAGATGATTCCGCTCGGCAGGTTTGCAGAGAAAGGAGAGATAGCGGATCTCGCGCTCTTCCTTTGCTCCGATTCGGCGCGCTTCATCACCGGCACCGTAATGGTATGCGACGGCGGACAGTCGCTCGGCAGCATGTTCTCGCAAATGCTCGAGACCGCCGTGGGAAAAGGCACGTAGGGTTAAAGCTCGTCGATCGACTTCGGCCAGTCCTGACGTAATAACCGGGAGAGCGCTCGATCGGCGAGGAGTTTCCCGTCGGTCTGGCAGCGAGCGCAGTAATTGGTCTCGTTGCTTGCGTACCTGATGCGTTGAACGGGCGAGCTACAAACTGGGCACGGCTTTCCATACCGGCCATGCACGGCCATCTCATCGTGAAACGCCGTGACTTTGACAGGAAACTGGCCCTTCGCCTCTGCTCTCAGGCGGTCGGTCCACTCGATCAAAGTAAGGCGCGTCGCGTCGAATAATGTGGCAATCTCTTCATCAGTCAGGCGATTGGTATGCTTGACCGGCGACAGTCGCGCACGATGAAGAATCTCATCCGAATAGGCGTTGCCAATTCCGCTGAACAATCTCGGATCGGTCAATGATCGCTTGAGCGTATGGTTCTCGCTACGCAGGCGTTCCGCAAATGAGGCGACGTCGATAGCGAGTGGCTCCGCCCCTCCCCGATTGATCTCGGCAAGGGACTCTTCACCACGCACCAGCGTGATCGACGCGCGGCGCTGAGATCCAGCTTCGGTGAGAACCAACGATCCGTTTTCGAAATCGAAAGCGGCGAGGCCGAGCTTTCCCGGAACCTTTCCACCGGGTTTGAGCCAGCGAAATCTTCCGGCGATCATTAGATGAATGACGAGCCACAAGTCATCATCTAGTCCAATGGCGATGCGTTTGCCAATGCGCCGCACTTCGCGAACGCTTTTTCGTTCGGCATCGTAGATCGGGGGCTCGACGGATCGCACGACGAACGGGTTGGCGATGCGAATCTTTTCAAGCACGCGTCCCGATACATGGGACCTTATCGTTTCTACGTAGACCGTTACGTCCGGCAGCTCAGGCATGTGCGCTTAGCTGCCGGCGTAACTTGCGCTACTGAATAAAAGCTTCGTACTGGCTGTAGACGGTCGGATCTTCATGCAGCTGCGAATGCTTCAGGCAAGTCGTGATCGTGTTGCTGACGGCACCAGAAAGACTCGGGCTCGATAGTGGATTGATCACTTCGTCGCAGGGTGAGCGCCACGTAGCGTAGCGAGTCAGCCCGGCGGTCTCGTCCGTCTTGTTGAGTGCGTTCAGGAACGACGAATTCGGTCTCATCTCCAGACACGACGTCTGAAGGCAGAAGTAAGCGGTATTGGTGCCATGGTTCGTTCCGCCGAGTGAGACAAGTGCTTCCACTTTGTCGGCGCCACCGAGATTCTTCGTGTAGTAACGCGCTGAGATAGAACCCATGGAATGGGTGATGAGGTCAACCTTCGACGCGTGAGTGATTGCGAGAATCGAATCGACTTTGGCGGCAATCTGGTTAGCGGTGATGACGTTCGATTGCCCGCTGTAGTACGTCCAGTTGTAGAGTTCCGCGTCGCTGTACCCGCTCGCCTTGAACTTGTCGATGGTCGTGAACCAGGTCGCGCCGGTCGAATTCCATCCGTGGATGAAGAGAACCGGATTTCGCACGGGAAGTACCGCAAGGCGGGTTGCCTGAATATCCGGACCGGTCACATCCGGTGAGCATGCAACGAGAGCAATGGCGGCGACTACAACGGCTGAGCGAAAGAGATGGCTGGCGCGCATGAAGCAAATCCTGAAAATGGGGTTTGAAGGCAAACAACCGTATATCATGTCTGGTTTTTCGTCAACAACGAGTGCTCGCGCGAAGTGGCGGCAACGGGACATACTTGTAGGGACCCAAACTACAGAATAACGATGCAGTACACGCAGCTTGGTAAATCAGGACTGTCCGTTTCGCGCATCTGCCTTGGATGCATGAGCTACGGGACATCAAAATGGCGCCCGTGGGTGCTGGATGAGGCAGAAGCACGGCCCTTCTACAAGCTCGCCCTCGATTCGGGAATCAACTTCTTTGATACCGCGGATATGTATTCCGTTGGTGTCAGCGAGGAAGTAACCGGCCGCGCGCTTCGGGAAATGGCGAAAATGGACGAAATCGTGCTTGCGACAAAGGTCAATTTTCCGATGAGCGCCGGCCAGAATATGGGCGGCCTATCCCGCAAGCACATTGTCCAGGCCTGTGAAGCGAGTCTCAAGCGTCTCGGGGTAGAGACCATCGACTTGTACCAGATTCATCGCTTCGATCCAAAGGTGCCGATCGAGGAGACGCTCGGTGCGCTCGATCACCTCGTGACTCAAGGAAAGGTTCGCCATATCGGCGCAAGTTCGGGCTATGCATGGAGAATGGCGCAGGCGCTTTCGACATCAGAGCGAAATGGCTGGGCGAAATTCATTTCCATGCAGAATCACTACAACCTTATTTACCGGGAAGAGGAGCGTGAGATGATTCCGCTGTGTCTCGAAGAAAGGGTCGGTCTCATCCCGTGGTCCCCCTTGGGCCGAGGACGGCTCGCGCGAACAACTCCATCGCCGTCATCGGGAACGACGCGTGCCGAAAACGATTCGTTTGGCGATGAGCTTTACGACTCGCCTGGCGATAACGATGTCATCGATGCCAATCGCGCAGTTGCGGCGGAGATTGGAGTGCAACCGGCGGAAGTTGCACTCGCCTGGTTGTTATCACGCCCCGGAGTTGCTGCGCCGATTATCGGAGCGACAAAAATCGAACACCTGCAAACAGCAATCAAAGCGCTCGAGGTCAAGCTGAGTGAAGAGCAGACGAAAGCACTCGAAGCTCCGTACAAACCTCATGCTGTGAAGGGACACTGACCCCCGCCGACCCGAGCCCGCTGATCCTGGTCACGGGGGGGACGGGCACTCTCGGCACGCTTGTAACACGCCGTCTTCTGGAGACAGGTCATCGTGTCCGCGTGATGACTCGCACCCAGTCCAAGGCGGACGACCTGAAAAAGCGCGGAGCCGCCATCGTAAAGGGCGACCTCCGCGATCCGGAGTCGCTCGAATTCGCGGTGCGCGGAGTCACCACTGTCATATCAGCGACCCATTCGATGCTTGGCAAAGGCGAGAGCGCCAGTGATCTCGTCGACGATGAAGGTCTCCGCGCACTTATCGACAATGCGAGACTGGCCGGTGCGGCCAATTTCATTTTCGTGTCCGTGTTCGGCGCTTCGCTCGATCATCCAGTCGATTTCTGGCGGACGAAGGCTCGAATGGAGCGGTATCTCCGGGAAAGCGGGATGGCGTTCACCATCATCCGTCCGACCGCGTTCATGGAGATGCATGCGCAGGAGTTGATTGGAAAATTCGTCTTCAAGGGTCAACGTGTACTGTTGTTCGGCGCAGGAAGAAATCCCCGTAACTTCGTTGCAGCCGGCGATGTGGCGGAACTCGTTGTCCGCGCGGTAGATGATTTCGGGATGCGCGGTGAAGTGATCGAGATAGGGGGTCCCGAGAATCTTACAGACCGCCAGGCGATCGCAGCATTCGAGCGTGCCAGCGGGAAAAAAGCGAAGGTGAGCAGCGTCCCTATCCCCTTCCTGAAATTGGTGTCACTCGGCCTCGGCAAGATTCATCCGGGCATCAGCAGAATCATCCGCTCGGGAATCGTTGCCGAGACGACGGATCAAATGTTCGATCCAGGGGAGCTTCTTTCAAGGACCTCGATGTCGTTGACGAAGCTCGATGATTTCGCTCGAGAGAAATTTCAATCGAGCCGGTCTCCCGCATAAGGTATTAGTGCCGGCTCCCGTTGCGCGCAGCGACATTAACCGTATGATTGCAACGACACATCTTTCTCGTCGCGACTTCCTCCAGAGAGCCGCACTCGTGACGGGAGCCGGCATACTCGGCTGCAAGAGCTCAATCGTGTTTCCGCAGCCGGTGACACCCGGCTCGCTCGACAACATCATCATCGTTACGATGGAGAACCGCTCGTTCGATCACCTGCTCGGGTGGCTTCCTGGAGCCGACGGAAAACAATCCGGCCTGTCGTATCCTGATCGAGCAGGTGTAATGCAGCCAACGCATCATCTCACATCATTCGATGGCTGCGGACTGGCGGATCCAAACCACTCGGCGGCCGGCGGCCGTGTGCAGTTTGATAGTGGGGCGTGCGACGGTTGGCTCAAAGCAGACGGAAGCGACCTCTCGGCGATTGGGTTCTATTCCTCGGGCGACCTGCCATTTCTTGGCAAAGCTGCCCCACAGTGGACCGTTCTCGATCGCTATTTTGCGCCGTTTCTTGGGCCGACATATCCAAATCGAATTATCTCGCACGCTGGGCAGACAGATCGCATCTCCAACACGCAGAGAGTCAGCACACTGCCGACTATCTGGGATCGGCTGGCAGCATCAAATCTGACCGGCGCGAACTACGGGACGTCGATCACAACCGCATCGTTCTGGGCCGACCGCTACAGTTCGATCATCAAGCCGATTGGGTCGTTCTTCACCGATGCCGCAGGCGGCCGGCTCCCGAATGTTTCGTACGTCGACCCTGAGCTGGCGAACGATTTAAGCAACAGCTATCACCCGCCGGGGGATATTCGAAATGCCGAGTCATTTCTTGCGAATATTTATCGCGCGGTTACGACGGGACCACAGTGGGCGACGTCTCTGCTCGTAATAACGTTTGATGAGTGGGGCGGTTATTACGATCACGTGCGACCTCAGGTTGCACCTCTGTCGGAGATCGAGCGTGCCGCCGGCAATTCTGACGGGCTCAGGGGATTTCGCATCCCGACTGTTCTCGTTTCGCCGTTTGTAAAGCGCGGCCATGTGTCGAGCCAGGTTTATGATCACGCATCGATTTTGCGTTTGATTGAATCGCGGTGGTCACTTCAGCCGCTCGCGCTCCGTGATGCGAGCGCCAACAACCTGATGGATGAGCTGGATCTCTTTAGCGTATTCGCGAGCGCTCCTGTCATCGATGTGCCGGGAGGCCCTTTCGGGATTTCATGTCAGTAAGTCAGCCAAACCTGTTTACGCCTCTTACGATCCGTGACATAACCTTTCGGAATCGAATCGCGGTGTCGCCGATGTGCGAGTATTCGAGTGAGGATGGTTTCGCCAGCGATTGGCACCTGGTTCACCTCGGGAGCCGGGCAGTTGGAGGCGCGGCGCTCATTGTTACCGAAGCGGCAGCCGTTACGCCCGAAGGCCGGATTTCACCTCATGATCTGGGCATATGGAAAGATGACCACGTAGAGATGCTCGCTCGGTGCGTTGCGTTCGTAAAATCGCAGGGCGCAGTGGCCGGAATTCAGCTAGCACACGCGGGTCGTAAGGCCAGCACTGATGTGCCATGGCGTGGGGGGAAGTTCCTGACGGTGCAGGAGGGTGGCTGGTGGCCGATTTTCGCACCAAGTGCGATTCCACATTACAATGTGAATCCTCCGCCTGTCGCTCTTGACAAAGCAGGAATCGACCGAATAATCGCGGCATTTGGCGAGGCGGCACGCAGGTCGCTTGATGCGGGCTTCGAGGTAATCGAGCTGCATGCGGCTCATGGCTACCTGATGCACGAGTTCCTCTCGCCGCTCAGTAATTATCGGCTCGACGAATACGGCGGATCTTTCGAGAAGCGCGTCAGATTTACTAAGGAGATAGTAGCTCGAGTTAGAGAGGTTTGGCCCGAGCGACTGCCCTTATTCGTTCGGATCTCAGCCACAGATTGGGCCGATGGTGGTTGGGATATCGAACAGTCCGTGGAACTTGCGCGCGTGATCGGACCGATGGGAGTCGATCTGATCGATTGTTCATCGGGTTCGCTCGTGGCCGGCGCCAAGATCCCGGTTGCTCCTGGCTATCAGACACAATTTGCTGAGCGAATTCGTGGTGAGACATCGGTGCTGACGGGAGCGGTCGGCTTGATAACGACACCCGCGCAAGCGGATGAGATCATATCAGATGGACGGGCGGATATTGTCCTGCTCGCCCGCGAGATGCTCCGCGATCCGTATTTTGGGCTTCACGCTGCGAAGGCGCTGAACGCCGAAGTGCGATGGCCCGATCAGTATCTTCGGGCCAAAGACTAGTTATTACGGAATAACGCTTCCAAAATAAATTTCAAGATTCGTTGGCAGGGTGCCGTGCGTTGTTCCAGGACCAGTCCATGTCATCGCAGCAGAAGCGGGCAGGGACACAATTCCGTTGTAATCGCCGATGAAAGGGCTGAATGTGCTGCCGGACGGCACTCCGAACTGCGAAGGATCGTATCCGGAGCGCGTTACGCGCGTCGACTGCCAGGTCGCTCCGAAGTCCGAGGAGCTGGCGTACGTGAGATCTACGAGGGCATTGCCACTGTAGCTGCGATCGAAAAATGAGAGATCGATTCTCCCGTTCGGGGCAATTGACATCTCTGAGGCGAACCTGTCCCCTGATGCAACCGGAGCGACTACCTCCGGCGTTGTCCATGCCAACAGGTTGGACGCGCTGGCGGAGGTTATGAATATCTTCGCTTGTCCGCCGCTGATATCGGCGTACGCGACATAAAGTCTTCCGTTTGCGTTGTTGAATGCTGGCGCGGGATACGTTCCAGGACCACGGAAGCTTCCGCCGGTGATGTTGAAGCAGGATGGAGGGAAGAGGCAAACCGGGTTGGAGAACCCTCCCAGTTGCACCGGTGTCGTCCATGTGATCCCATGATCGCCCGATCGGCTTACGAACATTGCCGTTCCTTTTCCGCCCTGGATCGAGTTATCGAATACCAGGTATGCTGTTGCTCCATCAGCAGTGGTTACAATGCGCTGGTCCTGATCGCTCCGGGTCGTGCCGCTCGTGACTTTCACCGGTGCGCTGAACGAAGCGCCACGATTGGTTGAAGTTGCCACATATACCGGCGAGTTCGAGCCGTTTCCGTGGAACTGCGCCCAGGTTATATAAATCGTCCCGTCCTTTCCGACCGTCATTGCTTCGTGGTCCGCGAACTGTCCGTTGGACCCTCTTGCCTTGCCATTCCCCTGGAATAAAGTGACGAGCGTGAGCGGGTGCGCTGAATCACCTTTCAGCCACGTCCGGCCGCCATCAGTCGATCGACTCAGTAGAAGTGCGACACCGAACGGCGAGCTCGCCTGATAGCCGAAGCAGGCGTAGTATGCCGTGCCATCCGGTCCAAATGCGATGGCTGGATCGCCACCGAAATCGTATTGGCCTGTTCCCGCCACGCCGGGATCATTCGTATATCTCGTGATGCCAGGAAGGAAACCATTTGGAAGGGTTTTCGTCCATGTCTTCCCGCCATCGAAAGTCGCATTGACGGAGCAACCGTCATTGTAGTTCCAGTCATTTCCGCCAGTAATGAAGTTCTGATCGTTGAGCGGATTTACAGCGAGCGGCGTTTCATTCTGAGCCGTTGTGTCGTTGCTGACATTGACGACGAACGTAGAAGAAGTGCCTCTCGACACTCGAGGCGCTCCCGGAGCGGTTGAGCTCGAAGCGATCGGCTGTGTGTCGCCACACGCTGTTAACCCAGCTGCGAAAACGAATAATCCAACTAGTCGGGATAATTGCATGGGGACTCTCTCATTGGCTGATGATACCACCGAAGATTACCAGGATACCGCATAGGAACTGAAACCGCCAGAATTAGTCACTGCGTTGCAACTACCAAGTTAGTAATGCGGTAGTTACCATCCAGCCAAGCGATGATCTCCCTGGCGCCAGCATGATCCATCTGGCCGTACCGCTTGCGAAGAATGTCCGCCTTGTCCTCGAGCCTGTCGAGCCCGATATCCTGAAGTGTCAGCAGGTCTTCACGGATCATCTCTCCAAGTTCGTTTCCCAGTACCGCGTAGCACGCCTGCCTGAACGATTCGGAGTATTGATACGATTCACCTAGCCGGTAGCTATCGGCCAAAGTAATCGCCGGAATTTTACCCAGCGTGGTTTGAAGAAGCGGGTTTATTCCATGAGCTGAGATGTGATCGGCCATCGTCGAGGGTCGGCCCGTAAATCCGCGAATGTGAATGAACTGGGACATCCGCTGGCCGTCGTTCACCGGGTAATTGTCCCAGATAAAAGGCTTTCGGCGAAGCTGGTTGGACACCCGCTCGAGATGTCCCGCCGAAAACTGTCTCGAGATCACTTCCTCGCCGGTCCAGAATATCTCGATCTTTTCGTCGATCAGCCGGCCGAGATCTTCGACATAACCGTTAGGGCGATTGCCGAATACTCGGTCGAGAATTGGATCGGCGGAGTAATAACTCGGACACACAATCACACGTGATGCATTCGTCCGCTCGGCAGCCCAATGAACGATTTCGGTTTGACGGGATGCCAGGTCGACAACGTCGCCTCGCATGTCATCGAACAGGATTGCCAGATCTTCGACACCAACCTCATCGAAGAACTCTAGCTTCTTCGTTAGAGCGCTGCGAGACTTTTTATCGAAGTTGTTGAAGAGCTCGTACGGGCTGAGACCGATTCCGAATCTGACGCCAGCTGCGCGACAATGCGTCGCGAACATCTCCAGCTGTTCTGAAAAAATGTCCGGATGTTGTTCCTGCCATTGCCGTCGCAAAAAAACATCGGCCTTTGGAGCATAGAGATAGAATCGATAACCATACGGCGCGAGAAACGACACAATCTCCGCGCGGGATTTCCAGTCCCAGGCAGTGCCGTAGAAGCCCTCGATGATCCCTAACTCTGGTTTCAAGACCGTCTTCCGAAGTGTGCGTGCACTTTAAAGCCGCGACGCCAAGAGTAGTGCTATGCGGTACGAGCGGCAACCGCTCTCAGGTGACACCTCAATAGATTGAACGTCATGGCTTTTGGATTTCTTGCTGACCGGCGTCGCGAGCGACTACGCTCGAAGCCATTCGATGCCGCGTGGCTCAAAATCATAGAAAACAACCTTCCCGTCTTTCGGCGCCTTTCGGCTGCAGACCGTGCTGAACTCCTCGGACACGTACAGGTCTTTATTGCGGAGAAGCAGTTCGAAGGATGCGACGGACTCGAGCTCACCGATGAGATGCGCGTTACGATCGCGGCCCAGGCGTGCTTGCTGCTGCTGCATCGTGAGACGGACTATTACCCCGATCTCACGGCAATCCTCGTGTACCCGACGAGTTATACGGAAGAGGGTGTTCGCCACATCGGCGGAGGTATCTTCGAGGAAGGCCCCGAACACCGACTGGGGCACACGGCCCGCGGACTCGGCGCGCTTGTCCTCGCGTGGGACGCAGCAAGTCACGGCGCCCGCGATCCAAGCGACGGGCACAACGTCGTTCTTCACGAGTTTGCGCATCAACTCGACTTCGAAGATAGAACAGCCGATGGCACGCCCGTGCTCGATACACATGCTCAGTACCTCGCGTGGGCGCGAGTGATGAGTGCAGAATTCAACGCGTTGCGAGCTGCCGAGGCTCATGGATATGAGAGCGTGCTCAATGGCTATGGGGCGACGAATCCGATTGAGTTCTTCGCTGTTGCGACCGAGGCATTCTTTGAGCGGCCTCGTGAGTTGAAGCAGAAGCATCCGGCTCTATATGCCGAGCTGCAGCGATTCTTCAGGCAGGATCCGGTCGAGTTTTCGTCCGAAGCGTCGGTGCATTTCCCGTAATTCGATGCGCGCGTACTTCAGCACCTAATTTCTGCCAGCAAGAGAAGGCCAGATCTGCTGCAGCGTCTTGAATGGCCGCCGCGATATGTAAATCGGGACATCGCGCTCTTCGCCAACGGACCAGGAATCGCCAACTCGGCCCGCCAGCCTGGACTCGGCGAAGAACGGTCCGAGTGAGGCCGAATCCACGCCGACCGTCACCGCGACATCTCCAGGTTTCGGCCCGGGCCCGAAGAACCAGTAAGTGCCGGTCGCGCTCACCACGCTCGGCAAACCGTAATGCGGGCCGTAATAATCGATCGCCCCTGCTTCGCCATAATTGCCGGCGATGATCACCGCACATCCATGCCTTCTTTGACGAACGATTCTGCATGGTCCGCCCTTTCTCGAACCATCAGTGAAGTATATCCGGATGCCGTTATTGCCCCGTATCTGATGATGGGCGCAACGGACTCGAGATACTTTCGCACTCTCACTCCAAACGTCTATCGTTTCACCGGCAATCGGATCGATGTCGAGGATCGCGAGCGGATTCACGGTACTAACGAACGAATCTCCGTGAAGAATTACCTGGCTGGCATCGGTTTTTGCGAGCGGTTGATGACGAACCTCGCCGGCAGCTAACTCTCCTTGAAAATGGCCCGGGCAGCGATGATGGTGATGTTGTCCGAACCTCCGCGGTCGAGAGCAAGGCGAAGGAGACTACGCGCGACTTGTTCGGATGAAGTCATCGTACTGATCGCTGTTGCAATCTCCTCGTCATTGACGTGCTTGGTCAGGCCGTCGCTGCAGAGAAGTATCAACGATTTACGTTCGGTGATGTTGACGCGGGTTACAACGGGCAGCGCCTCCTCAGCACCAATCGCGCTGGACAGCACGTGCTTGAATGGTGACCGGTCGAGTTTTTCTGGCGGGAGAATTCCCTTGTCGACGAGGTCCTGCGCAATCGTCTGGTCGTGTGTGAGAAGGCGGAGCCTTCCGTCCGAGAAGTAGTAGGCACGGCTATCTCCGACCTGAACGACATAGAGCCACGGCCAGACCACGAATCCGACGGTGAGCGTCGATGCCATTCGCCTCTCGTCGGACCGCAGTGCCGACTCGGCCCGAACCGCCGCGTGCGCCTCGAGAGCAGAGGATTTGAGCGCGTGTAGAAACTCGCCATCCTCGGCCGTTCCTGCGCTGTGGTACGACCTGAGAGTGGACGATACATATCGCGTAACGGCCTCGGTCGCGAGCCGGGCTGCTTCGCTTCCGGCAGCCGCTCCCCCAACCCCATCGGCGAGAACCATCACTGTCGCGAGGCGAGGCCCGCGAAGCGGTAGCCCGTCGATATCCGGAAGACTGGTTCCGTGAATCACCAGCTGAGGATGAACGGTGGAGATCAGGAAATGATCCTGATTCTCGGCACGCACTTTCCCCTTGTGGGTGAGCCCGAACATGTCGAGCTCGTCGTCCTCGGGTCTGATCGCGACTATTGGACCTGTCACATTTGGGCCGGTGAGCGTGTTGGATTCCTACCCCACGCGTACCATGCGGAACTAAGGCGCCCTCGGCAAGGGTCGAAAGTTCGAAAATGGGTCTGGAGATCGAACCATTCGGGTGATATGTACTGGCGTGATCTCACCGAATAAGTGCTAGCGCTTTTCGCCGTCACCACGGTGGTCAGCGCATTCCTGCTCTTCTGGATCGAGCCACTGTTTGCGAAGATGGTTTTGCCATTGCTCGGCGGGTCACCCGCGGTCTGGAATACTAGCCTGATGTATTTCCAGGCAATGCTTCTTCTCGGATATCTGTACGCGCACCTGACGTCGCGCTATCTGAGCTCTCGCCGCCAGGCAGTCGTACACGTCACGCTCCTGGTATTGGCCGTCATATCCCTGCCCGTGCGTGTTCCCTCAGGATGGGTACCGCCTGCGTCGAACAATGTGATTCCTTGGCTTTCGGGACTGTTGACGTTTGCAGTTGGTGCGCCGTTCCTCCTGCTGGCGGCCACAGCTCCACTTGTCCAGCGATGGTTGACTGACTCGAATCATCCTTCCGCGCAAACCCCTTACGTGCTCTACGCGGCCAGCAATGCGGGAAGTTTGATTGGTTTGCTCGCATTTCCGATCGTGATGGAGCCCCACCTGAGACTCAGCGAGCAATCGAATCTGTGGGGCATTGGGTATGGCGTTGCCGTAGCACTGGCTGTCACATGCGCAGTCATCATCTGGAGACGGCCGCAGCGAACCGTGCAAGAGCCCGAAAAATCATCGAGCACAAGCGATGAATCGCCCACGCTGATTGCCAGGGTACGATGGCTGGCCCTCGCCTTCGTTCCATCGAGCCTGCTACTCGGCGTGACGACGTATCTCTCGACCGATGTCGCAGCGATGCCGCTGCTCTGGGTAGTTCCGCTCGCGCTTTACCTCATCACGTTCATCATCGTCTTCGCACGAGGCGCACGAACGGTAAATCGTTTCGCGCTAACGATTCATGGCGGGCTCATCACGTTGCTTTCGCTCGCGCTATTCTGGCAGCTCGATATCAGCCTCCGATCTTTGTATGCTCTGCATCTGGGAGTCTTCGCGGCAACTGCACTCGTTCTGCATGGGGAGCTCGCGGCGTCGCGGCCGTCTCCGCGATACCTGACAGAGTTCTATCTGTGGATGGCTCTTGGCGGCGCGCTCGGCGGAGCGTTCAATGCGATCGTCGCACCGCTCGTGTTCAAGTCGATAGCCGAATATCAACTTGTGCTGGTGGCAGCGTGTTTCCTCAGACCGAGCTGGCGGTGGCGTGTCGGCGAGGTCGTACGACGCATTCCGGTGCCGATACTTTCCACCTTTCCGGGGCTTCTCGTTGGATGGGTTGCCTGGCACGGATACGCCGATCACCGCGTGCTCGGTATTTCGGTAAAGGTCGTGTCGTCGGTTGCAGCGCTCCTGATGATCCTGATGCTGAGCTCGAGCGCCTTTCGGTTTGGAATTGCGATCGCCGGAGTCGCGGTTGCATCCCTCGTCCTGAACACCCGCTATGGAAAGGACCTTCTCACCGCGCGATCATTTTTCGGATCGTATCGCGTGCAGCACGTATATGGTCCTGCCCACCGGCTCGTGCATGGTACCACAACCCATGGCGCGCAATATCTGGATCCGGCACGGCGACTGATTCCGCAGACGTATTACCACCCCGGTGGCCCTGTCGGACAGATCTTTACATCGCTCGATTCAATGCTGGCGGGGAAGGGAGTAGGCGCGATTGGGCTCGGCGCCGGCACTGTTCTTTGCTATTCAAAGCCGGGTGAGAACTGGACGTTCTTCGAGATCGATCCATTGATAAGGGAGATATCGACTGATCCCCGCTACTTCACATATCTCAGAGACTGTGCGGTAAGACCGCGAATTGTCATTGGTGATGCGAGGCTCACACTGAGCCGGGAGCCGGAGAAGCGATTCAGTCTCTTGCTCGTCGATGCGTTCAGCTCAGACGCCATTCCCGTTCACCTGCTGACACGGGAAGCGTTCAGGTTATACGAACGAGTGCTCGACGATCATGGAGTTTTGTTCGTTCACATCAGCAACAAGCATCTCGACCTGAAACCGGTTGTCGCTTCGCTTGCTGCTGATGCCGGGCTCGTCGCTCTCATCGAGGATCATGAGCCGAATGACAAGATCGATGGCGATCTCGCCTATCCGTCCGAATGGGTAGCCATCGCTCACCAGCTCGAAGATCTCGGTGCTGTCGCGAAGGACTCGCGGTGGACCGCTCTCGTTGACAGCACTGGGTATAAGCCGTGGAGCGATGACTACTCCAACGTATTCTCTGTGATCAAATGGTGAAACTCAGCCGTCGTGGCCGCGATCCGTGCCCTTCACACCATTCCGGAAGTTCGACCCCAGGTTTACCGTCTGGCCGTTCAATGCGCCGAGGTTGAGGACTTGTGTTCCATTATTGAACCATGCTGTTGGGTCGATCATGACCTGTAGCGAGTTGTCGCCCGGGACAGTGAGCGGAGTGGCCAACTGCTGTTCGATTTCGAGCTTTGCACGGAAGTAGGTCGTGAATGGAGTTCCATTGAACGTTCCCTTTACGACCATGCTCGCGCTGCTCGGAAAATTCGGATAGAACGTGCGCATCTGGGCGAGGACGGACTGCGCGTTCTTGAGCTCCGTTGAATCGTCGCCGGCCTCGTTGTCAGCATCCAGGCCCCGGATTCGGAATGAGAACGCGTCATAGGTGCCGGCTGGAACTTTGCTGGTGGCAATGCTGGTCAAGCCAGCCAGAGGAAGGTCAACCAGGAAAGGTCCACCTTCGAACTCGTTGCATTCGGCGTCGCGCTCACGACCATCGTTCGCATCGTGATTGGCCCCGTCATTACTTCCGCCACCGCTGCTTCCATGGTCGGCGCGAAGGAGATTCGAGCTTCGAGAATCATCGGTACCGGAACTATCAGTGCATGTAGTTCCCGTCGACTGCTTGAGCTCGAGTCTCGACACGATAAAGCGAATATCCTGAATAACCAGGGTACCATTCGTTCCGGTGAGCGTGAGGTCCGACACAAGCGCGGGATTTCCGGAAAGTTGAACGTCAGCACTCACGCTGGAGCGCACGGACGTTCCAAAGTTGATGGCGACGTTGGCGCCGTTTCTTGGCGCGGTCGATCCGTCGCATGCGCCAAGTGTGATAATTGCTGCAAAAAGGTAGCGGTACTTCATGGTTCTTCTCCTATGATAACGACGGTTCGGTGCGGCCTTCACGACCTGAAATTGTCTGCACCTGAATGCGGCGTGTCATATCAATCGGCGGATACACTCGATTGCGCGGTAGAGGCCCTCAATAACGCGGCGTGCGTCAGGCGATGGCGCGCCTACGACTATTGACGTATGTGGTGAAAGTTGGCGCGGCGGTACTCTCATCGAGAAGACAAAGTCACTTTCGACGGAGAGACCATGATCGTTCCCATCGCACTATTCGCCGCACTCGCAACACTCACAACGGCTCCGAATTCGATCGCAAATGCACCGATAAGCATTCACGTAGACTCGCTCAGGAGCGAGGTAACAGTAACCGTCGGCCCAATGGACATCGCGCCTTCCGAGTATGCCCACCACGGCGCTGACACGTATCGCTACTTCGAGTGGCCCGTCTCCGGTTTCGTTCGCGGTTACCGCGTAGACCTGGTCGACTCCGCCGGCGCGCTGTTGCCTCGATCACTTCTGCATCATGCGGGAATGGCCAATCTCGATCGGCGGTCACCGGCAGTGTTATCGCCCGTCTCAAGACCAGCAAGTTCGCAGATGGTCGCGTCAAGAGCGTCGATCGAACGAAGTTCCTGCTCTCGTTGCACGGGAAAAAACTTGTCGCGAATCATCGTTATCGAGTAGTTGCCGTCTACGATAATCCGACGAATGCAACGGTGAGCGGCGCAATGGGGTTTCTTGCGGGAATTTTGTTTCCGGATGACCCAAGCCGATGGCCCGCGGTGGATTCAAGTGATCCGATCTTCCAGAAAGATCTGGCCTCGTTCAGTGAAGATTCAACTGATGCGATGTCCATGGATATGGGTCACGATCATTCGCCTGATAGCGCCTGCTGCCCCACTACCGGGACAGAGGCGCGAAATCAGGAAGATCGAAATGATCGAACGGATATTTTCTCGTCAGTGCAGCCACAGATTCGACGAGCGACCGCCCGTTTTCCGTGACGCGCCTGGCAGCAACGAAATGCGCTACGAAGTAGGCGCCGCGTTTACTCCCCAAGTCATCGTATTTCACACCGTGTCCGCTTGAAGAGGAATGAAGGATCTGATTGTCGCCGGCGTAGAGCGCAACGTGATCGATCTCGCCGTTACGCCCGCTGAACAACATCAAATCGCCTTCCCGAAGAGATTGTACATCGGCCGGAAGGCTGATGCCGGCATGAGCCATTTGCCTGGAAGTGCGCGGAAGGTCGACGCCATTCTCGCGATACACGTATTGAACGAATCCCGAGCAATCGAATCCGCGAGGCGTGCTTCCGCCCCACACATAAGGGACGCCGACGTACTCATCACCATCATCGACGGCGCGTCGCGCGACTCGCGATGATACAGTTCGTCCCGACGACCGGCTGGTTGTGCGTGCCCTGCCTGTGCCGGCCGCATCGAGAATGGCTGAGCTGACGCGAATGACGCGCGTGATATCAGCGAGTGTAATCTGAGCCGCGAGCGCTCGCGGAGAGATTGAAACGAGCGTGAGAGCAAAGCCAATCAACAACTGAGACCGCATAAGGCTGTCCGGAGGGAGTTGCAGCCTAAGGCATTGGTCGCGCCTGACTGTGAGGGCGATCGTAAGTCGTTGCAGCGCAAAGGTCTTCGAGCAAAGGGCATCCTTTCGGTTGGGCGTCGTTGTCCAAAAGACTGGACGCCACGTGTCCCCGTTCCGGGAATCCGATCGCTAGAGAATTCTCCATACGAGATGACACGCATGCTCGGCGATCTTGTCCGTCCATCCACGTTTCCTGAACTCATCGAGCTTTATCTCTTCGGAATACCTGAGATCCTCGAGATACATCTCCTCCATTCGGGCACCCGCGCCTTCATCCAGCACGACGAGATTGGACTCATCGTTGAACGATATCGATCGATTGTCCGCATTCATGCTGCCGACGGACAGCCACTGGCCGTCAACAACGATGGTTTTCGCGTGCATCATCACGGGTTGATACTCGAACATCCTCACTCCGCCGGTGAGCAGCTCTTCGTAACGCGCTCTCCCCGCATACCATGTGCTCTTGGTGTCAGTTGCCTTCGACACGGTGAGGACGCGAACATCGACACCGCGTTGGGCGGCATCGCAGAGCAGTTTCCTGAACGCCATCTCAGGTACGAAATAGGAATTCGAGATCCACAGCTTCTCTCTCGCCGCCGCGATGCTCAGCACGAAGAATCGCTCGGCCGGTGTGCTACCTATAGTAGGGGCGGCATGAAGAACCGACGCGAGAATTCCGCCGGCGCCGATCTCGCCTCCGTATTCTGGCCGAAGATTCGGAGGAAAGAGCGTGTCCTCAGTCAACAATTGTGATGACGCCTCTGCCCAGCACACGATGAACGTCGCCTGAAGCTGCCTCACCGCTGGGCCGGTAAAACGAACGTTCGTATCACGCCATTGATCCTTGTCACGGCCGCTTCCAAACCACTTGTCGTCGATGCCGAATCCGCCGGTGTAACCCACGGTTCCGTCGATCACAATGACACGGATGTGAGCGCGATGCTGGGCCTTTTGAAGTGACTTGAAACTGAATGGCCGGAACGCGTTGACGATGACCCCGGCATCCTGGAGAGGTTTGAAATAGGCCTTCTTGAGAGTTGTCCCGAACGCATCGTGAAGAAAGCGCACCTCAATTCCCGCCTTCGCGCGTTCGATCAATATCCCCTGGAGCGTATCCGCCATCTTCCCTTTATTGGCGAAGTAAAGCTGAATCGTGATCGAGGATTTCGCGTTTCGAAGATCGTCGAACAGCCTCGGGTAAGTCTGGTCGCCGTTGATGAAGAATTCGACCTCGTGGCCAGGCTTGAGCTTTACGTGCGTAAGAAGCTCGATCGATTCGCGGAAGAACGGGTCGTCAACCGATGGACAACAGTTCCCCTGTCCAGGAGATCCGACGGTCTTGATCGGTGTGCCTCGGACTACATCCATGAAGCCGATCAATAGAGCCGCTGTAACGACGATTCCGAGGAGGAGGAATCCAAAGTAAGAGAGATAGTGCATTCAGCGTCCGGTTTATGGTGTGGGCGGAGCCGGTGCCAGTAGTGCGGCGCGATATTCGCCGTAGTGAATGCCGTAAGCCGACAAGTCCTTGAAGTGCTCGGGATCCGTAGGATTGAACGGCTGCCAACGATCCGGTTTCTGATTCTCTATTATTGCCTTCACGTTTCCTCCCGGCGCGAGAAGGACGCTCATGACTGGCAGGTTCCAGTCGGAGTTCAGAGCAGCAACAGGGTGTCCGTTATTATGCGCCTAAGAGAGCACCGACTGGTCGAAAGGCACAAGGCCCGAATGAATGGCTACATCCGCACGGAAATGTGGAGGTACGCTACCCATTCGCGCGCCGCCATACCAGCTCTCGCGTCGAGACACGCGCGTACACGGAAGAACGACGGCCCGCTGCTAACCGCCAATCCACCTGAACGAGGTGTTGATCCCTAGCGTTCGCTTGGCGATTACAACGAGGGCGATATTCGTTGCAACGACTGCGATTGTCGTTCCGATTGCTGCTCCGGCGATTCCGTATCGTGGAATGAGAAACAGGTTGATGGCAACGTTGCCGAGGGCAGACAGTCCGTAAACTCTCGCTGCGAAATCCTGATGCCCGGTCATGCTCAGCAGCAGAGCGGAAGGACCGGTTATGCTCGTGATGAAGTTTGCGAAACGGGCCGGCAATCGCCAGGACAATCGCTGCGGTCGCAGCAGGAACGATATCCACGGAATGATTCGGAAAGTAGATCCTGCAGCTCAGCCTTTTTCCCTTTCGCGTTCAGTTCTGCCATTCTCGGCCTGGCCACGGGCGAAAGGTATTGAAGCGACGCGGGTCAACCCGATTGGAGCATTCCATGCGGAAGGGGTATTTAGCTAGCACCCACTCCGGATACTCGTTCTGATGCCAAGCCCGCTCCTCGATCTCTTTGCCGGCAGACTCGGCGGCCGTCGCGCCGTCGAGACGATCATCGCGCACCGGACGTTCTCGGATGTGGTACTCCCACCGCGGACGCGAGCAGCACTTGATGAAGCACTGAGCCTCGTCCACAGCCACGAGCTGATCTTTACACAATGGGGACTCGGCGAAAAGCACTCGAGCGGACTAGGCCTCGCATTCAATTTTGCGGGACCACCAGGCACCGGGAAGACAATCTGCGCCGAAGCAATCGCGACTGTTCTGGGGAAGAAACTTCTCTCCGTTCGATATGCGGAAATGGAGTCGATGTGGGCCGGAGAAACACCGAAAAACGTTGCGGCGGTGTTCAGGATGGCATCCGAACAGGATGCCGTGCTCTTCTTCGACGAGGCTGATGCGATCGCTTCCCGACGTACAACCGGTGCGGCGCAGGCATATCAGCGTGAATCGAATACTGTCGTCAACGTGCTGCTGAAGGAGCTCGAAGCGTTCAACGGGGTTGTGATCTTCGCGACAAACCTTGCAGTGAATTTCGATCCTGCCTTCGAGCGTCGCATTCGAACCCACGTCAGATTCGAGATGCCTGGAGTCGATGAGCGCGAGAAGATCTGGAGAGTTCAGATCCATCCAACAAAAACTCCGCTGGCCGACGATGTGGATTTCCGTGCATTGGCGGAACGGTATGAAGTCAGCGGTGGCGATATCAAGAATGCGGTCCTGAAAGCGGCGACGATGGCTGCTGCAGTTCCCGGGATAGACGTTGCGAAAAAAATTTATCAGGCGGAGCTCGAGCGAGCGATGGGCGAAGTGGTCGAAGGCCGCGGGGTCATGCAGCAATCCCTGTTTGGGGAAGGGCAACCCTCGAGTGACGACCGTCTCATGCGCGCCATCGAGGCTGCCGAAACGAGGTGGCAGAAATCTGCGCAGGTCGCGATCGCCGTTGGCGGCGTCGGAGCCCTGCTTGGAATAATCGCGCTCGTAGTAGCGATCGTCCGCGGCTGACGGCTCTCGCAGCTTGTTGAGCGTCCGTCATTACTGCATACTCACCGCCCAGGCAATCAACGGCTGATATGACAACCCAGCACATCCCGATGTTCGCGCAGGTGAACAAGTACTTCGACAAAGCCTCGGCCCATCTGGACCTCGCGCCAGGCCTTCTCGGGGCGATCAAGGCTTGCAATTCCGTCTACCGGATGCAGTTCCCGCTCAAGAGGGACGACGGGTCTATCGAAGTTATCAATGGATGGCGTGCGCAGCACAGCACGCATAGGCTGCCGACGAAAGGCGGGATTCGTTACGCCGCCAACGTCGACGAAGATGAGGTCTCTGCACTGGCTGCGCTCATGACGTACAAGTGCGCTCTCGTCGATGTTCCGTTTGGCGGAGCAAAGGGTGCAGTGCGGATCGATCCTTCCAAATATTCGGTCGATGAGCTGGAGCGTGTGACGCGTCGTTTCACTTACGAGCTGTTTGCAAAGAATCTCATCGGGCCGGGAATGGATGTACCAGCACCCGACATGGGAACGGGGCCGCGCGAGATGGCGTGGATCATGGATACCTACTCGACGCTCGCTCCCGGCCAGATCGATGCGCAAGGATGCGTCACCGGTAAACCCGTCACGCAAGGTGGTGTGCGTGGCCGCGCGGAGAGTACAGGCCGAGGTGTCGCGTTCGCACTGCGTGAGGCGATGTGCTACGCGGAGGACATGAAACCCCTCGGCTTGTCAACTGGCGTTGAAGGAAAGCGAATCGTCATCCAAGGGCTTGGTAATGTCGGATATCACGCGGCGAAATTCATCGAGGGGTACGGCGGAATAATCATCGCGTTGCTCGAGCGTGAGGGTGCGATTTACTCGGAGAAAGGACTCGACGTCGACAAGGTTGTCGCGCACCGACTGGAAACAGGCTCGATCCTGGGGTTCTCCGGAGCGACGGATTATCCAAGCAGCCGAGATGCGCTCGAGCTGGACTGTGACGTGTTGGTTCCGGCGGCGCTCGAGAATCAGATCACTGGAGAAAACGTCGATCGTATCAAAGCGAAGATCATTGTGGAAGGCGCGAATGGGCCTGTTACAGCGGATGCGAGTGAGAAGCTTCTTGCTCGAGGGGTGTTGCTGCTTCCCGATATCTACACGAATGCGGGTGGCGTGACCGTTTCGTACTTCGAGTGGGTGAAGAATCTCTCGCACATGCGATATGGCAGGATGGAGAAGCGTTTTCAGGAGAGGAGCAATGAGCGTTTGCTGCAGGCCGTAGAGCATCTCACCGGTAAACATTTCACAGATGACGATCGCGCGAGGTCGAGTGAGGCTGCAGGCGAGGAGGAGCTCGTCAACTCGGGGTTGGAGGAGACGATGATTGCTGCGTACGCGGAACTGCGCACGATCCAGAAAGTTCGCAACGTCGATTTAAGGACGGCCGCATTCATCAACGCGATCGGCAAGGTAGCGATGGCGTATACGCAGCGTGGGATTTTTCCGTAGGACCTAACTGCATTTAGACGCAGAGAACGCAGACGACGCAGAGAACTGCAACTGCGAAACTGCAACGGCTTCAGGCACAGAGGGCCACAGAGAACACAGAGAACGACATCGCGCAGTCCGTCGATTAATCAGCCGCCACTGGAGCAGCTGCTGAGTTTATTTTTTGGGTTAAACTACAACAACGCGCTCGACAGAACGGTTGAATGTCGTCAACAAGAAAAATGGAAACCTCCGATCGACTTGTCTTATCTCGGTTGTGCAAGCGACGTAGTTTCTGTGGTCTCTGTGATCTCTGTGTCCAAGGGCCGTTACAGTTTCGGAGTTGCAGTTTCGGAGTTGCAGTTTCGCGGTTGCAGTTCTCTGCGCCCTCTGCGTTCTCTGCGTCTAAATGCAGTTCAACCAAGCCGCTCGTATTTCCGTACATTTGGCCCGTCCACTAACCAAGGCCACAATGCAGACGCGCTCTTTCATCCGTTGTATCACCGTCGGATTTGCAGCCATTGCGGTTGCCGGGTTCTACGCTCAAGCAGCAGGTCAGACCACCGCAAAACCTTCGCGTTACCTGTATTTGTGGGCGGGCAGCGGGACGTCGAAGAAAACCGGTACCGACATGATCGCCGTCGTCGACGCTGACCCGGGGAGCGCAACGTACGGCACAGTGATAAATGCTCTCACGGTCGACACCGCCGGCAGAATGCCGCACCACAGCGAATTCAGCCTTCCCGCGCACGGTTCGCTGTTCGTGAATGACTTTGGCGCTGACCGTTCCTACCTCATCGACCCCGCCGACCCAGCTCATCCCAAGCTTGCCGGCCAGATGATGTCGGTACCGGCTGCGCATACTGCGCACTCATTCGCGCGGCTACCAAACGGCCACGTGGTCGCGACGATACAGTTTGGTGACGGGATCATCGCCGGTAATTCCGGCGGACTGGCCGAGTTCCACCAGAATGGAAAGCTCGTGCGCTATTCAAGTTCGGCCGACGCCGCTTTTTCAGGAGCACGAATCAGGACGTATGCGCTAACTATGCTTCCCGCGATCGACAGAATCGTGACGACGAGCAGCGCAATGGACACAGAGTCTGTCGCAAACACGGTGCAGGTGTGGAGGATGTCCGACCTGAAGTTGATGAAGACGCTGGAAGTCCCCAAGGTCGCGACCGATTCATCGTACAAGTATCCATTCGAAGTTCGTGCCATGCCGAGCGGACGCACCGCGATGGTGAACACATATACCTGCGGTTTCTATCACGTCACCAATCTCGAGAGCGAGCCCAGGCTGGAACGCGTGATGGCGATGGACCAGCCGAAGAATTTCGGATGTTCTGTGCCGATTATCGCGGGACATTTCATGCTGATGCCGATTGCGTACGCGCATCGTTATGCCACGCTCGATATTTCAGATCCATCGCATCCGGTCGAAGTATCGTCCGTCGCAACAGATACGACATTCTATCCCCACTGGGTTGCGCGAGACCCGGGAAGTGACAGGGTGGTCGTCGACGATCAGGGTGACGGTGCGCCCTTCGTGATGATCGGACATTTTGACGCGACAACCGGCAAGCTGACATGGGATGAAAAATTCAGGGATGCCGGTGCAACGAAGC
>JANYKY010000101.1 GCA_025357975.1 Gemmatimonadaceae bacterium | reverse complement strand
CCGTGGTCTCCGCGATACTACTCGCACTGTTTTGCCTGACGCCTGCGTTAGCCGGCGCACAACGCCAGGACACCGCTATCGCGCGCCGGGTCCCCAGTGTGACCATCCGCGGGCCGCGCACAGACTCCGCGGCCGTTCCAGACAGTATTCCCATCATCAGGATTTCACCGCGCCGAGCCTTTCTTACCTCGCTCGTAGCGCCAGGCCGCATGCAGCTCAAGTTCGGCCGGCCGAAAGCGGCAGCCATTTTTCTGGCGGTCGAAGCGGGTGGACTGGGCATGGCAATAAAATCGAAGCGAGACCTCAACGCCGCCAAAGCAGCGAAGCTCGATTCGATTTTCACGCCTGTCATCGACGACCTTGGGAAACCGGTAATCGATTCTGTCACGGGCAAGCAGAAGGTCACTTCCGCTCTCAGAAACAAGGACATAGCCGACCGAGTGAGCGCACGGCGCACGCACTTCGAAGACTGGGTAGCGGCACTTGTATTCAATCATCTGTTCGCCGGTGCCGATGCGTTTGTCGCGGCAAATCTCGCCGACTTCGATTCGAACGTGCAGGTGACGTCGACAGGTGGTGGCTTCCGCATACTGGCGAGCATAGCCTGGTGATTGACGGAGGAGCCCCGATCGGGGTGTTTGATTCAGGAATCGGTGGGCTGACAGTAGTGCGCGAGCTTATCCGCCAGCTCCCAAACGAGAGCATCATCTACTTCGGAGACACTGCTCGCGTACCCTACGGACCGAAGAGCCCTGATACGGTTTTAAGGTATAGCCGGGAGATCGTTTCCTTCCTGAAAGGGCAGGGAGTTAAGGCGATCGTGATCGCGTGCAACACGGCTACCGCTCATGCCCTCGCTGCACTTCAGGAGGAAAACGAGCTTCCCATTATCGGAGTGATCGAGCCCGGCTCACGCGCCGCCGCACGCGCATCCGAGGGTGGCCAGATCGGCGTCATCGGCACCTACGGAACGATCAATTCAAGGGCGTACGAAAAAGCGATTATCGAAGCTGCGCCGAGCACGACGATAACTGCATTGGCATGTCCGCTGTTCGTGCCGCTGGTTGAAGAAGGTTGGCTCGACACCGAAGCAACACGTTTGATTGCGCAGGAATATCTCGCTCCACTCGTCGATGCGAAAATCGACACGCTCGTGCTCGGCTGCACGCACTATCCGCTGTTGAAGCGCGTAATCGGCACAACGATCGGACGTGACGTGCGCCTCATCGATAGCGCGGAAGAAACCGCGGCCGAAACTGCATCGGTTCTTCGGGAAAATGGCCTGGTCCACAGCGAAACGCAGAATGCTCGCTACCGTTTCATCGCGTCGGATGCACCCGAGCAATTCCTACGCGTTGGACAGCGTTTCCTTGGCGGGTCGATCGATAGAGTGGAGACAGTCACCCTCGGCTGAGTCTTCCCGGGCACTTCGCAGCTCGATCCTCTCGTCTGTCACCTTGAGATACGTTGGCGCATCGAGCCATGATCCGGCGTTTGCAAAAACACCGGCGTTGTTGACCTTCTCCAGCGCTGCAACGTGCGAATGTCCATAAATCAGCAGCTCGACATTGGGCCGGCCGGTCAGTTCACTCATGGCGATCTGACGCAACCCGCGGCCCTCGTCGCGAGCGCGATGATCTCTGCTGGCTCCTGAGCTACCGTTTGCCAGCCAGCTCGCCCAGTCCGGATGCAGTGCGCGAAACGCCTTGATCGCAAGGGCGTTGCGCATGATAGGCCGCACCAATCTGTAGCCGCGATCCTCTTTTTCGCGCAATCCATCCCCGTGCTCCACGCGGGCATTCCATCCGCCAAGCGAGCCTTCCCATGCTCCCACATGGTATTCGACACCGATGTCTTCGCGGAGAACTTCATCACCCCAACAGTCGTGATTTCCTGCAACCCAGAGTATCGGCAATCCGGATTCACGAAGATGAGCAAGTGCGGCCAGAGCGCGGAAGCTGTTGCGCGGAATCACCGATTTCCATTCGAACCAGAAGTCGAACAGGTCACCGTTGATGAGAAGCGATCCGGCGCGACCCTCTAGATTGCGCAGGAATCTGACGAGCGAGCGCTCGATATCGCGGGACGCGACGCCAAGGTGGGAATCGGAGATTACGTAACAGGGGGAGGGTAGCACACGCCAATTGTAGTCCACCTGTGATGGCAAAACAAACCGGCGGCGGGATTTCTGAATCCTTATCTTTTCCCGATGCCCGAGGCAGAAAGACATCCGGTCGCCAGCGTGATCGAGTTCCTTGTTCGCTATTCCGAAACCGACAAGATGCAGGTCGTCTATCATGCCAACTACCTTGTGTGGTGTGAGATGGGCCGCACCGATCTCATCAAGCAGCTCGGATCGTCGTATGCGGAGCTGGAAGCGCAGGGTGTGATGCTGGCGGTGATCGACCTTGGCGTGCGCTACCACGCGTCTGCGAAGTATGATGACACGATAAGAGTCACGACTATCATGTCGGATGTTCGATCGAGAACCGTGACGTTTGAGTACAAGATCGAAAACGCGAAAACGGGCGCCAGGCTGGCAACTGCGAAAACAACTCTGGCATCACTCAACGGAGAAGGAAAACTCATTGCACTTCCGGCTCACCTCAGACAGGCGATAGAAAATGCGATCACGTAGCGTCGCCGCTGCTCTCTGTGCTGTCGTCACTCTTGTCGCTCCACTCGGCGCGCAGAGCGTGCGTGCGCCGTCCGCAGCGTTAGTCGGCCTTTATGCGCGGCTGATGGCAATGACCGATTCGCGCACGTTCGATCCAGGCCTGGTGGACAGCGCCGTCGCATCCGGCTGGTCACCGCTACG
>JANYKY010000084.1 GCA_025357975.1 Gemmatimonadaceae bacterium | reverse complement strand
CCGCCGCCGTTCTCGCAGAAGGAGTGCAGGTGTATCCCTCGTCCGCGGTTCTCCTGAATAATTTATCCGTGGCGCAGGAAGCGTCCGGGAATTTCGAAGATGCGCACCGGTCGGTCGAGCGCGCCGCGCAGACAGATTGCGCGATGCCACAGTTGTTCCGGAATCTTGGAGACTCGTTCGGCCGCCAGGGTCGGGCAGAGGAGGCGCAAGCCGCATATACACGAGCAGCGATCGCGAGTGCAGGCAGCTCCGCCCGCTGACGAGCAGGGTTTCCTGGCGCTCTGCCGCAAAATCGAGCGAGAGAGAAAATTTCGCTGCTGGAACTACAAAGACACTTGCCTGCGGCGAAGGATTTCGGTTCGCATGCGCGCTCGCGGGGCGACGAGCTACGCGCAGTACGCAGGAATCCTCGACACCGACGAGAAGGAGTACGACCGGCTCGTCGACGCGCTCACTATCAACGTGTCGAAGTTCTTCCGAAACCCCGAGACCTTCGCGTGCATCGCCGCCAAAGTGGTTCCGGATCTCTGGGCGGTCGCGTCGCCTCTCATTAGAATCTGGAGCGCAGGTTGCGCGACTGGCGAGGAAGCTTATTCCCTCGCCGTGCTTTGCCGCGAATACGCCTCAGCTAACGGAGATCAGGCCACATTGGACCGTCTGCGAATTATCGGCAGTGACATCGATCGTGAATCCGTCGCTGTGGCAAGTCGTGGTCGATATGCGGCTGCCGCCTTCTCCGATACGTCGCCAGCTGTCCGCGAAAAATACTTTCCACTCGAGAACGGTCTGTACTCCGTTTCTCCGGAGATTCGCAACCTTGTGACGTTTGAGCGCCGCGATTTGCTCGACGGCGACGAGCCGAGCGGCCGCCTGCAGATGATCGTGTGCCGAAACGTCATCATCTACTTCACGCGTGAAACCCAGGAAAGACTGTTTGATCGCTTCCACGATCTGTTGCTGCCGGGTGGGTTCCTCGTCTTAGGGAAAGTAGAGACACTGCTCGGAAAATCGCGCGACATGTTCGCGCCCGTCAGCTCTCGAGAAAGGATTTTCCGCCGCCTGTAGGCCGCAACCAAACGGATTCATTGCGTCAGTCAAAGCGAGTTCTTGTAGTCGATGACAGCGCGTTCATGCGCAAGCTCATCACTGATATAGTTGAGACCCGCCCAGAGTTTCTGGTGGTGGGGACAGCTCGCGACGGCGCCGAGGCACTGCAGAAGATTCGCTCACTTCGTCCCGACATAGTGACGCTCGACATCGAGATGCCGGGAATGGACGGGCTTGCCGCGCTCTCTCGAATAATGTCGGAAATGCCGCGACCGGTGGTGATGCTCAGCGCGGCGGGATCCGACCTGGACAACTCGCTGACAATTCGCGCGCTCGAGCTCGGCGCGATTGATTTTGTTCGTAAGCCGTCCGGGCCAGTGAGCGTCGATCTTGTAGTTGTGCGCGCCGAGCTGCTCCGCGCACTGGCGGCCGCATCGTCGGTCCGTGCGCACCAGCCGGCGCGAGTGCCGCCTCCCGCGCTAAGGGAACTCCCGGTTGACCGACCTGAAATTCCGCCCGGCCCGGCAGTGTCTGCCGTCGTTATCGCCGCGTCGACCGGTGGGCCCAAGGCGCTTGCAGATGTTGTGTCGTGCATCCCAGACTGGCTCGACGCGGCCATCCTGATCGTCCAGCACATGCCGACAGACTTCCTGGAGTCGCTTGCCAAACGGCTTTCTCAACTCGGCACGTTGCCTGTAACGGTGGCGCGCGACGGAGAGAAAATAATGTCGAGGCACATTTACCTCGCGCCGGGAAATCTTCACATGACTGTCCAGGGGCGCGCCGGGAACGCTCGCATTCGAACCGATGCGGGGCCGGCGATATGCGGGGTTCGGCCATCCGCCGATCCGCTGTTTATCAGCGCCTCACGCGTATTTGGCGGCAGTCTCGTCGGCGTAGTGTTGACGGGCATGGGCCGAGATGGCTCTGACGGGCTTCGTACCGTGAGAGAGATGGGCGGGGGCGCAATCGTTCAGGATCGCGCGAGCTCCATCATTTACGGAATGCCGCGATCAGCCCTTGCCACAGCCGGGGCGGACAGGGTTGTCGCTCCGCGCCTGGTCGGCGCTGCCGTCGCGGATCTCCTTCAGACTCGTCAGGCCGTCGCATGACGCCAGCTCGGTCAGCATTGCCACGTACGCTGCGTGAAGATCACCTCGGAGCTTCGACGTTTATCGAAAAAGGCTGGAATCTCATCGCGCAGGGGGATTTCAAGGCTGCGCAGTCCGCTCTCGAAACCGCAGTGCTGCTTGCACCTAGCGATCATCGCGGGCGTTCACTGCTGGGTTGGGCGCATATGCGACAGAGCAACTACGACGATGCCCTCGCGACACTCGACTCGGTTCTCGCCGAAGATTCGATGAATGGGCTGGCGCGCGCGAGCCTCGGCTACGTCTGCCTCAGAAAGGGACTGTTGCGAGAGGCGCACGATCATCTCACGCGTGCTTCTTTGCAGGTCCGGGATCCCAAGGCAGCGCTGTACGGCTGGTTCTATCTGGGAATCTTTCACGGCTGTCAGCGCGACATCGTCGAGGCGGAGCGATGTTTTAAAAAGACTATCTCGCTGGCCCCAAATTTCATCGAAGCGTATTACGAGCTTGGCCGTGTCCAGTTCGCGGTGGGAGAGATCGAGAGCGCGCACAAGACCTGGCGGCTCGGCCAGGCCTCCAATCGCTTCAATGTCTGGGGCAGAAGGTGCGCCGAGGCCGTGAGGCAATCGCTTGCCGGCCAGGAGCCGCGCAGCTTCAGCTGAGCCGTTCGTTACAACATTAAGATATAATGATAGGTGCACCGGCACGGTCCGGTGCGCTTGACACGGTTTTCATGTACCTCTACACTACCGCTCCATGGCCGAATCAGAAGCGGAAAAGGCACAGACCTCATTTATCGGAACGCGCTCGCGGAGCCGCTCAATCGCGTTATGGGCTGTAGCGCTCGTCACAATTGCCTTGGGATTCGCCGATCTTGCTCGCGGCGGCACTACCATTGCCCCTGTTTTGCTCGTGCTCGGATACTGCGTTCTCGTTCCAATCGCCATTCTGAAGTAGGGCCGCTCTCGATTGCATCGGGCGAGTAGCTCAGTTGGTTAGAGCGCCTGCCTTACACGCAGGATGTCGGGGGTTCGAGTCCCTCCTCGCTCATTTTCTGGACCCGCAGGGCGATATTAGTGTACAGATGTTCACACACGTTTTAGGAGACTAGGACATTGATTGCAAGGAGTCTGACATTGCGTCATCAAGGCATTCGTGAGTT
Source organism: Gemmatimonadaceae bacterium (assembly GCA_025357975.1). Taxonomy (GTDB): domain Bacteria; phylum Gemmatimonadota; class Gemmatimonadetes; order Gemmatimonadales; family Gemmatimonadaceae; genus UBA4720. The sequence continues at coordinate 8,669 of JANYKY010000084.1, read as the reverse complement.
GCTCGCGGTTACTGCGACGGCAGCTCTCATCGCAACGCCCTTCGCCGGCGCTTCGGCGCAACGAGCCGGCGCAAACCCTCCGCCGCGCGTCATGGTGCCGACGCTCTCGAGCAGTGACGCGGCGCTGGGCCAGCAGGCGGCCGATGCGCTCCGTTCCCGCATTTCGCACGACATAAACAACCAGGCGCTCGTTGTTATCTCGAAGCAGGATATCGAGAATACGCTGAAAGCCTCAGGTTATTCGACTACAGAGGCACTTCAGCTCGGCGACGCGCGAGCGCTCGCCATTCTTCTCCGTGCCGACGAATTTGTCGACGGCAACGTGACGAAGACTCCGACAGGCGTAAGAATCGAGTCCCGGCTAGTGCTGGCCCGCGATCAAACCCTGCAACAGCCGCTGCCCGTGGCTGAAGCACCGCGGCTCGATCAAGCTGCCCAGATGATCTCCAAGTCGTACCAGGCCGCGCGCGACCAGCTCGCGAACGAGAAGAACTGCTACATGCTTTTCCGTGACGGCAAGTTCCCCGAAGCCGAAACGATGGCGCGCGCTGCACTGGCGAAGTACCCAACCGGCACAATCGCCTCCGTCTGTCTTGGCAGCGCATTCGAGAGCGAGAACAAAGCCGATTCAGCGATCGCGGTCGCGGAGAGAATCCGGGCAATCGATCCAAGAAATATCTGGGCGCTTCGCTACGCCTCGGAGTACTACGGAACACATAAGAACTTGGACAAGCAATCTGATGCGCTGATCGGTCTCATGGCCGCAGATCCAACCAATGAGCGCCTGCGAGACCAGGTAATTGCGAGCCTCGTGACTGCCCACAAGGTGAATCTCGCCAGGCCGATTGTCGAAGAGGCTGTACGGTCCAATCCTGGCGATCCGAAGACGCTTGGCCTCGCATGGCGCGTGTATCTCGCCGGCCAGAATTGGAACGAGGCGCTGACGACCGGCGCCGAGATGATCAAGGCTGACACGTCGCTCGCCGACACCACGTATTTCATTCGCAGCTCGGCTGCAGCATCCAACATCAGCCCGGCCCGGGCCGCTGAGCTTGCGACGCAGGGAACGGCAAAATTCCCGAACAACGTTACGCTTCTGGTCGTCCAGGCAAACGCCCTCAGCAAAGGTGGCCAGAACGCACAGGCTATCTCATTGATTAACCGTGCGCTCGCAGTCAATCCGAGAGTCGAAGGCGGATACGCACAGAAGGCTTTGATTTTCAGTAACCTCAACCAGACCGATAGCGCACTGGCGGTGATCAACGCCTGCGCCGCGACGCCCGCGCCGTACGACAAGAAATCGTGTGGCCAGGTGGCGCTAAAAATGGGAAGCGATGCGTACAAGGCGGGCAACGCATCGAAGGCGCGACCTGATCTTCAGAAAGCCGTGCAGTTGCTGCTTCTCGCTGACAAGATCGATCCATCGGCCGATGCTAAGTTCCTTGCCGGAGCATCCTCGTTCCTGATCGGCCAGAGCGCGGTGAACGATGCGCAGAAGAGCAAGAGTTGCCCGCTCGCACGTCTCGCCAAGGACTCGTTCAATGCCGCACAGGAAAACGTGCCGGCAGGACTGACTTCGTATCCCGACGCCGCGAAACAGCTGCTGACAGCGATTCCTCAGTTCACCCCAGCCGTCGACGATCAGGTCAAGCGCTTCTGCAAATGATTCGTGGGGTACCCGGCGCGTGGGATAGTGATTATCACGCGCCGGTGCTCGTAGACGAGGTTGTTGAGTTGTTTCAGGATGCGCGAGCTGTTCTGGATTGCACTTTGGGGGGCGGCGGACACTCAGCCGCCCTTCTTGCTATGGGTGCCTCGGTTACTGCAATCGACCGCGATCCAGAAGCCATCGAGACTGCGAAAAAGCGGCTTGCGCCCTATGAGGCGACAGGCCGCTTTCGCGTTATATTGGGCAACTTCTCAGAGGTGAACAGGTTGCTCACAGATCAGGCAGAGAGATTCGACGGCATCCTCGCAGATCTCGGTGTTTCGTCACGGCAGCTCAACGACGAAACGCGAGGCTTTTCATTTCGCGAGGGCGCGCCGCTGGACATGAGGATGGGCGAATCCGTCATGACTGCAGCAGACTTGCTCAACAGCGCCGATGAGACAGAGCTCGGCCGAATCTTCAGGGAATATGGTGACGAGCCAAAGGCGCGGAGATTGGCGCGAGAGGTGATTCGTCGTCGCGACAACCGCCTCTTCCGTACGAGCGACGACTTCGTCGGCGCGATTCGAGCGGTACTTGGTCCGCGATCGGGAAGCGGCGAATTCGCTCGACTTTTCCAATCACTACGAATCGCCGTCAACAACGAGCTCACGGGACTTTCTGATACGCTTCCCGCGTTGAGGGAGCGCCTCGCTCCGAGAGGAGTACTCGCCGTCATCTCATATCATTCCGGCGAGGATAGAATTGCGAAACACGCAATGCGCGAATGGTCCCGCGACTGCATCTGCCCGCCGCGTCAGCTAATGTGTACCTGCAGGGCTGCCTCGCTCGGCGAGCTCATCAACCGCAAGGCCATGTCGGCGAGTGACGCCGAAACTCAAAGAAATTCTCGCGCCCGCAGCGCGCACCTTCGCGCATGGCGAAAAAGGGCGTAAAGCGCGGCCGCTGGATGATCGCTGGGGGCCTGATGGGATTTGTTCTCATCTCGTCCGCCGTTGTTGCACGTCGGAGCTTCGGTCACCGTGAAGGCGGCACGATTACATCACTGCGCAAGCGGCAATCTGAGTTGATCAGCGAGAGGGCGCGACTCACCGAAATAATTCGCGAAGCCTCATCGCTGTCGCGGATTCGGCCAATCGCGGAGCAGCGGCTGGGAATGCATACACCGTCCGAAACACAGATTGTTCTGCTGAACAGGCGTCACGCCAATGCCACGCATTAGTCGCGCATCCATCATTCACGGCGTGCTCGTGGCGTTCGCGGCTGCGCTGATTGGACAGTCTGCGCGCGTCCAGATTCTTCACGGCAAGGAGTGGGCTGAGCGCGCGCGCCGACAGCAATTTGCCACTGGGCAGTTGAAGGCTGCACGCGGAAATATTCTCGATGCGTCTGGTAACGTTCTTGTCGAGAGCCGCGAGTTGTTTCGCCTGAACGTCGCACCCGGTGAAATCAAGGATCGCGCAGCATTCTCGGCGGCAATGCGGAGCGCAGGTTTTCCCCGTGAATGGATCGCGGCAGCAAACGATCAGCGACGCAAGTGGCTGACACTGCCGGGACTGCACGTTCAATCCGAGGTTGCGGCGCTCATGGCAGAAAGTGGTGTTCACGCTCAGTCGGTTATGAGTCGTGAATATGTTAGCTCAGCGGGGATTCGCCGGTTGCTCGGAAGCGTCGACAGCGAGGGTAAGCCTGTCGATGGGATCGAGCTCGCAATGGACGGAGTGTTGAGCGGTGACACCGTTCAGGGTTCGTTCGCTCGTGATGTAAAAGGGCGGCGGCTCGATTCTCCGGAGAAGCTGGCGCAGGTTCCTCGTGCCGGCGGCAACGTCACACTCACGATCAATCGGGACCTGCAGGACATCTGCGAGTCAGCTCTCTCTGCGGCGACGGACAACCTTCACGCAGCGGGCGGCGACATTGTCGTGCTCAATCCGAAGACAGGCGATGTACTCGCCATGGCGAGCTATCGCGTCAAGCCCTCGTTTTCGAGCACGGGTGTCACCGAGCCATTTGAACCGGGATCCACCATCAAGCCGTTCATGGCCGCGGCACTTCTCCAGCGTGGCCGCGCAACAACTGAAGAGATGGTGGACACCTACGGTGGCGAGTGGAAGGCGAACGGAAGAACCATTACGGATTCGCATAAGGCACAGCAGCTATCGCTCGCGGACGTAATTCGTTTTTCCAGCAACATCGGAATAGTTCAGTTTGCCGAGCGCCTCACGGCGCGCGAGAAATATGAGACCCTTCGCGATCTCGGATTGGGTACGGCAACTGGGGTTCCGCTGCCCTCGGAAGCGGACGGTACTCTGCGAGCGCCTTCCAAATGGAACGCGACTTCGTCCGCATCCATCGCAATGGGTTACGAGCTCACCGTCACCCCGTTGCAGCTTGTCGCAGCGTACGCGACCCTCGCGAATGGAGGCGAGTTGATGGAGGCGCACATCGTGAAACAAGTGCGGCGTGAAGATGGTGAAATTGTTTACGAGGCTCGCCCTCGAGTGCTTCGAAGAGTATTCAGCGATGCCGTTTCGCAAACCGTTCGGAAGCTCATGGTCAGTGTTGTCGATAGCGGAACAGGCGTCAAGGCAGACCTGGCAACCTTCCAACTCGCTGGAAAGAGCGGGACTGCGAGGCGAGCGACCCAGGGCCGGGGATATCTCGACGGGAATTACACTGCATCGTTCGTCGGTCTTTTTCCGGCCGATGACCCCCAGTTCGTCGTGCTCGTGAAAATCGACAATCCCCGAGGCGACTACTACGGAGGTGATATCGCCGCCCCGATCTCGGCCGTCGTTCTGCGCGCTGCCCTCGCTGCCCGCGATGCAGCGCTCGACAGGGGCCAGCTTGCAGTCGTCGAGAAAAGAATCGCCCTTCCAGAATCCTCGAACCTGCCCACCGGGCCCATCGGTCTGAAGGGGAAGAAGGCCGCCGTTGCCCCGGCACTGCTGGACCCGACTGTAAATGATGTGTCGCCTGAGCAACTTTCCGCACAAGCTGCGGCGACTCCTCCCACAGCAACCACTGTGGTATCACTTCCGTATTCAAGGCCTCACGTGATCGTGGACGAAGCCCCGCGCATGGTGCCGGATATTGCGGGGATGCCCTTGCGCGACGCGGTTCACGCTTTGCATGTAGCGGGATTCAGAGTAAAGCTGGTGCCCGCTCAGGAACAGCCCACGATTCCCGCGGCAGGCACGCTACTCGTTCCCGGAAGCATAGTAAAACTTCAGCACACTCCCTGATGCGCATCGAGATCGAAAGCGTCATCTCCGCTTTGAAGGGTGCGGGGCTTTTCGCGGATACTCGCGGAGAGCTTCCTGACGTCGTCACGGGAATTTCGGATGACAGCCGAGCCGTCGCTCGCAATTCGCTATTCCTTGCGGTGAAGGGAAGTGCGCGCGACGGTCATGACTTTTTGCAAAGCGCGGAAAGGCTGGGCGCCTCAGTTGCAATGGTGGAAGATCCGTCGCGCACGACCTTGCCCCTGATCGTCGTGAGAGAGGGCCGAAAGGCGGCAGCGGTCGCAGCCGGAGCAGCGTATGGCGATCCGTCGCGCGAGCTATGCATGATCGGAATTACGGGGACCAATGGAAAAAGCACGACTGCCGGAATTCTTCGTCATCTGCTCGACCAGCCGACCTCGCGGAGCGCATCAATAGGAACTCTCGGAGTTTTATTCGGCACTGACGGTGAGGTCGTGCCGGGCGGTGCAGAGCTGACGACACCGGGGCCAGTCGAGCTTCAGCGTGTGCTTCGCGAGCTCGTGAACCGGGGTGTGAAGACAGTCGCAATGGAAGTATCGTCGCACAGCCTCGATCAACGGCGCATCGACGGGCTCAGCTTCGACGCCGCGGTGTTCACGAATCTCACGCGGGACCATCTCGATTACCACCACACGATGGAAGCCTATTTCGAGGCGAAGGCCCGGCTTCTCGATTACGTGAAGCCCGATGGAGAAGCGGCGATCAACATCGACGATGCAAACTGGCACGCACTTCCCGACACGCGGCGCAAAGTCATGTTCGGCCTCGCAGCGAGTGCCGATGTACGCGCAACGGATGTACGCTTTTCGCCACGGGGCAGCGCGTGGACCGTCACGGCCGACGGTGAAACTGAACATGTCACGCTTCCATTGATAGGCGATGTAAATGTTCACAATGCACTCGGCGCAATCGCGGTTGGATTGACGCTCCGTATGCGTCTGGGAGATCTGGCAGCGCGTCTGTCAAACCTTCCACAGGTTCCGGGCCGTCTCGAGGTGATCTCGAATAATCCGACGGTGCTTCGCGACTACGCGCACACGCCAGATGCGATCGACCGCTCCCTTGCTGCAATCAGGCCCTTTACCGGAGGTCGTCTCATCCTCGTTTTCGGGTGCGGCGGCGACAGGGATCGAGGCAAGCGGCCAGAGATGGGCCATGCCGCAGAAACAGGCGCCGATGTCGTCATCCTTACGGACGACAATCCGCGCACCGAGGATCCCTCGCAGATTCTCGACGATGTCGCGGCCGGCATGACACCGGGCCGATTTGTTCGGGTCGAAGGGCGGAGAGCCGCGATTGCGCACGCGTTGCACGAAGCGCGCGACGGCGATGTTGTTTTACTTGCCGGCAAGGGACACGAGACCTATCAGACAGTAGGCGACACCAAACTCCCGTTCGATGAGAAGCTCATTGTCAGCGAGCTGGTGTCGGGAAGAGCGGCGTGAGTTTCTGGAACCTCGATCGGGTAGCGGCGGCTCTTGGCGATTCCGACGGCTCATCCGCTCCGCGTGACGCGAGTGATGTCACCGGAATAACGACGGACAGCAGGGCCGTCTCCAAAGGACAGCTCTTTGTCGCGCTCGCCGGCGATAAGTTCGACGGGCACGATTATGTCAGCGCAGCGGTAAGTCAGGGCGCGTCGGCAGTCGTTGTCTCGCAGTCATTTAGCGGCCACGTATTGAACGTTCCGACATTTCGCGTTCCCGATACGCTCGTCGCCTTGGGTCAGCTCGCGAGCTTCTGGCGTGCCGTCTGGGGCAAGCCGATTGTCATGGTCGCCGGGAGCAATGGGAAAACGACGACCAAAGATCTGATTCGCGCCGCGCTCTCATCCGAGCTCAAGGTCCACGGGACAACGGGTAATTTGAATAACCGAATTGGTGTGCCGTTGACTTTGCTGGGGATTCCACCGGAGGCCGAAATTGCAGTGGTCGAGGCGGGAACTAATATCCCGGGGGAGGTCGCAATCCTGCGCGCGATCATCGATCCGGACATTTCCGTTGTGACGTCTGTGGGTGAAGAGCATCTCGAGGGTCTTGGAGATCTCGCTGGTGTGTTGCGTGAAGAATCCGATGCGTTTGATGGAGTCCGCGTTGCAATAACGCCGTCCGCGCAGCCTGAAATCGCCGAAGCCGCAAAGGACAGGGCGCGTGAGGTCATCACGGCGGGTCTCGACGACGCTGACGTCACTCCGGCATCATGGAGCATGGGGGCCGATGGTCGCGGAACGCTTCAGCTGGATTCGGCCACGCTGACGCTTCCTCTCAGGGGCCTTCACAACCTGCGGAACGCGATGATCGCCATCGCCGTCGCGCGCGTTTGTGGAGTCTCCGACAAGAACTCGGCGACCGGCATCGAAGCAATGCCTCTACCTCGCATGCGGGTGGCATGGGAAGAGATTGGCGAAGTCACTTTGATCAACGATGCCTACAATTCGAATCCTGGGTCCGCGCGTGCCGCGATAGACTTGATTCGGGGGATCGGGAACGAGCGACAGCGCGTGATAGTGCTCGGTACTATGCGCGAGCTCGGCGAAGCCTCGGTCCATTGTCACGACGATATCAGCCGGCTGGCCCTCGACTCCGGTGCAGACGTAATCGCCGGAGTCGGCGATTTCGCAACGTCGCTCAGGCGCATTGGGGGGAACGACACCAGAATCGTCGCGGTCGAGACAGTCGCGGAATTGTGGCCCGCACTCGCGCCACGAATTCAGCCCAACGCGGTTATTCTATTGAAAGCTTCTCGCGGAGTTAAGCTGGAAGAGCTTGTCCCCCACATTAAAACCTGGGCCAACCCCCTGTGTTGAACTACCTGCTCGTCCCGCTGGTTAAGGATTTCGGTTTTCTCCGGATTTTCAACTACATATCGTTTCGCGCAGCCGGTGCGGCAGTTACCGCTCTCGTCATGTCGTTCATCATCGGGCCGCTGATCATCGGGCGTCTGCGACGGATGCGACTTCATCAGATCGTGCGCGAAGGCACGCCGGCAAGCCATCAGGGCAAGAGACATACGCCGACCATGGGCGGACTTATTATCCTGTCAGCGACACTCATCCCAACGCTGCTCTGGGCAAAGTTGAACAACAGGTACGTGCTCATCGCAATGTTCGTGATGCTATGGATGGGATTCATCGGCTTCTTCGACGACTTCCTCAAGCTCAAGCAGCGGCAGGCGGGTGCGAAGAATACCGGCCTGATCGAGAGTTACAAATTGATCGGACAGTTGTCGATCGGTATCGCGCTTGGGTGGTACCTGTGGCACTTCCCGCTGTCGACGCTCCCCGGCGCATCGACAACGTTGCCATTCTATAAATACATATTGATTGTGCCGAGTTTCGCGTGGCTCTACGTCCTGTTCGTGACGTTTGTGCTTTCCGGTACGAGCAACGCTGTCAACATCACTGACGGACTCGATGGTCTTGCGGCGGGTCTCACCGCCATCGCTGTTCTGACGCTCGCACTATTCGCGTACGTCATCGGCCGCATCGATGCATCTGCGTATCTGCAGGTGTTCTATCTCAGAGGCTCCGGCGAGCTCACGGTTTTTTGTGCGGCGATCATGGGAGCTTGTATCGGATTTCTCTGGTACAACACGCATCCCGCTCAGGTCTTCATGGGCGATACGGGTTCACTCGCACTCGGTGGCGCGCTTGGCGTAGTCGCGATTCTTCTCAAGTCGGAATTCGTTCTTCTGATTGTCGGCGGCGTGTTTGTGTCGGAGATGGTCTCAGTGAT
>JANYKY010000061.1 GCA_025357975.1 Gemmatimonadaceae bacterium | reverse complement strand
CTCGAGAAGCAGAAGGAAGGAAAGAAGAGAATGAAGCAGGTGGGATCGGTCGAGATTCCACAGGAGGCGTTTCTCGCTGTGCTGCAGGTGGATTGACGAGTGAGCTCGCTCGTTTTACAGACGAGCTTTCTCGGGGACATCGTCCTCACGACGCCACTCATCAGGGAGCTGGCGCGCGGTGGGCCAGTGGATGTGCTCACCACGCCGGAAGGCGCGACGATACTCGCCAACAATCCTGACATTCGCAGTCTGCTCGTTTACGATCGACGCGAGTGCGACAGCGGTCTCGCGGGGTTCGGACGCACTGTAGGACGTATTCGTCAGGCTGGCATTTTCGGCAGTCACGGCTCAACGATTCGGATTTCAGATGAAAGCGGCGGTTACGGGTCCGCGTATCTCGCTCAGGGGTCGCTCCGCAGTGCGATGCTCGTTGCGACAGCGGGCATCAAGCGGCGGGTTGGGTTCAATACTTCCGAGGGCCGCCGCTTCTATACGGAAAGAGTTGACTACCGGGCTGACCGGCATCATGCAGAGCGGCTGTGGTGGCTCGCGAAACCCTCATGCGATGGGGTTCCAACGGCCGACCAGATTTCGCCGGAGCTTTTTCCATCAGGCGAGGACGATCACGCCGCGAATGCCGTGTGCGACTCACTGGCTGACAAGTCACGGCCGTTCATTGCAGTGGCTCCTGGAAGCGTGTGGGCCACCAAGCGCTGGCCCTTTTATCATGAACTCGCGGTGCGCATCGCGCACGAATTCAACGTCGTTGTCGTCGGAGGCGCCGCAGATGTAGCGATTGGTGACGCAATCGTATCGCAAGTTCCAAAAGGAAGCGCGGCGAACGCAGCGGGACGGATCGGATTTCTCGCGTCCGCGGCGTTGATCGGTCGCGCCGTTGCTCTCGTCACGAATGATTCTGCGCCGCAACACATCGCGTCCGCGATGAATACGCCGACGGTAACGATTTTTGGCCCGACCGTACCTGATTTTGGGTTCGGTCCGCTGGCTCCCGGTTCAACGGTTGCAGGAGTGCGGACACTCGCCTGCCGTCCGTGCGACAGGCATGGGCCGCAGCGCTGCCCGCTTGGACATTGGCGGTGCATGCGCGAACTTTCGCCGGCCGAAGTGTTCGGGCTTCTCACGCAAACCCTTTCGCAGTCGAGCTCCGTTTGACAGTAAGAGAGCAGTTCATCGTCGGCGTCGATCTTGGCGGGACGAACATTGCGGCAGGTGCGATGCCGACTGATGGTACTCGCGAGATCGCGATGAAAATGATCCCGACGCACGCGGAAGGCGGAGCCGGTGCGGTCGTCGACCGAATCGCGAACCTCATCGAAGAAGTCATCGCACAAACGCGGGCGGAGACTGGCGCTGAGCGAGGTGATTTCCTCGGAGTCGGGATTGGCTCTCCAGGTCCGCTTGACCGCGCGCGTGGCGTTGTCATCGTCACGCCCAATCTCGGATGGAGAGATTTTCCGTTGCGCGACGAAGTGTCGAGCAGAGTGAATCTGCCGGCCTCGCTCGATAACGATGCGAACTGCGCAACACTTGGCGAATGGTGGAGGGGTGCGGCGCAGGGTGGGCAGAACGTCGTCGCGATGACGATTGGTACAGGCATCGGCGGAGGCCTGATATTCAATGGAAAGCTCTATCACGGCGCTTCTGATGCCGCCGGCGAGATCGGTCACACTACCATCGAGTCGAACGGCCGACGTTGCAAGTGCGGCAATTACGGATGCCTGGAGGCTTACGCGTCGGGGCCGGCAATCGCGACCCGAGCGAGAGAGTTACTCGAGGGAAACGAGGATTCGATTCTCCCTTCGATGGTCGATGGCGATATGTCGCGCATCACGGCTCAGACTGTTTTCGAGGCCTCGAAGCGACACGATGCAATCGCGGTCGAAGTTGTCCGCGACACAGCCCACTTCCTCGGCGTCGGGATCTCCAACCTCATTAACATCTTCAATCCGGATACTTTCGTTATCGCTGGCGGGGTTACTCAGGCGGGTGGTCAGTTGTTCGATCCGCTTCGGGCAGAGGTGCGGCGCCGCGCATTCAAGCCGGCTGTCGATGCATGCCGGATACTTCCGGGGTTATTGCCGATTTCCGCCGGGGTTGTTGGAGCG
>JANYKY010000048.1 GCA_025357975.1 Gemmatimonadaceae bacterium | reverse complement strand
CACTTCGTTGCGCTGACGGCCACCCGTCAACTCGGCAGCGCGTTGCTCGTATGGCCGTCCTCCTCATATGCAATCGAGCTGCTGTCATGGGATGGCTTCCTTGGACTCTCCCTCGTTTTCGCCGCATTCACTTTACAATCGTCCGGGCGCGAGCGTCACGCCAGGCGCGGCCTGCTCGTCTGCGGACTACTCTGTTTGCTCGGCATCGTCGGGCCGGTTACCGGAGACATGCGCCTCCAGTTCGTGGGCGTTTTCGCATATGGTGCACTCCTTCCCGGTGTATGCTTCGTCCTGTCCAGGCTGTCTCGCGGCGACGATACTACGTGAAGTATTTCACGTCTCGACTCGCGCTGTTTCCATTTCTGCTCGTTGCAGGAACAGCGTGTGACGGGCCGCCAGCGCGCCTTGTGGCAGGCATCGCCGACACTGTCATCGTCAACAACGAGCGACCGGTGAAGCTGCCGGTTCAAGTGCTCGACTCACACGGAAGCGTACTGCCCGACTCCGCCGTACGGTTTCGCTGGAATGCCGGCATGCCAGTCTCGGTCTCCCCCACAGGGGTCGTAACATGCACCGGAGCGGGCGACGCTACGGTCCACGCCTCGCTCGGCTCCCTCTCGACAAATCTTCTGCTTCGATGCCGCCCTGTAACGAAAGTGCTCGCGACGCGGATGATGAATCTCGTTGTCGGTGGCCCGTCGCAGGATCTGCCATTCGAGGCGCTCGACGTTGACGGGAAAAGCGTGACGCTGCTCACCGGACAAGTCACTATCGGTGACTCCACGATCGCATCCGTTCAGGGAACTCGCGTGCGAGCGGTCTCGACTGGCCAGACGGGGATTGAAATGCGAGTCGGAAACCGTAAGGCGTTCACGCAGGTGCTGGCATATAAACTCGCTAGCACGCCAGAAGGCATTCGGCCTGGCGAGCACGTTGCCGTCAACGTGCATCTGCTCGGTGGCGAAATGCGCAGCTGGCATCTGGCGGCCTCGCGAGAGAACTACTTTATCGCGATGCTGCCCGACGGAGACGAGCAGTCGATGCCGCGACTCACCATTCTCGGCGCTGCCTGCAGTCCCGGCCTCGGGCCTTATACTTTTTTCTGCCTCGCTCGTACCGATGCGAAAGTGATCGTCTATCACCCTCGGGATGTCGATCCAGAGCGAAGACTCAGTGGCGCGCTTGCAGTCTGGCGTCAAAGCTGGAGGGAGTGACTAAGCTCCGACGAAACTGCTCGCTTGCAAGACACGTAATGAACTCGTGATCTCAACCTTCGGGGGCACAATGGAGAGTGCAAATGCAGTCAACAACAACGGTGTTGGTATCCGCATCTGTACCATGCTCGGTCTCGCACTCCTCGCCTCGGGCTTGCTTTGTCACGTTCTCGCCGCCCAAGCGATCGGTGGAACACACCTGGCCTATAGGGACCACCTCGCCGGCTTCTTTGGCTTGACACTGTTATCCGGCGCGCTCATTGCAGCGCTTGGCTGGAGATTCTGGAAAGGGCGCACTGACATTTCAATCCTGATTCTCGGTGTCGTCCAGGCTGTCATCGGCGTGATGGTCTACCTCGCGCGATTTTCAGTTCACGGATAACTCTCGGCTCGATCACTAGGGTCGCCGTTTTCACCTCGTCGTCAACAGCAGCGCGTTCCCGGCTTCGAGTATCTGCTCTCGAGTCGCTCTTTCACGAACTCGTCTCGCGACATCGCAACGCATCCACCATGCGCCGACGTCACATGTGCGAGATAACGCTCGTAGTCGGGCGCACCGAGCATCACGCGTATCGCACGCGCAACGCCAGTTAATCCCGCGACGAGCTGTTTTATCACGGCGTGTCGGCCTTGATCGGGACGCGCGACGGAAGGTTCTCCTCGAAAATCTTGAAGATTCGCTTGTACTCGTCGGTCCACGACGATGGGCGCACGAACGCGTGATCTTCCACCGGATACACGGCGAGCTCCCAGTTCTCCTTGCCGAGCTCGATGAGCCGCTGCACAAGGCGAACGTCGTCGGCGAAAAGAACATTGGTGTCGACCATACCGTGCAGAATGAGAAGCGGATCCTTGAGTCCGTCGGCAAAATAGATTGGCGACGAGCGCCGATAGGCGGTGGTGTCCGTTACGGGTGAATTCAGGATGTTCGACGTGTAACCGTGATTGTAATGCGCCCAGTCCGTGACACTGCGAATCGCGGCGCCAGCGCCGAAATATTGCGACTGTGTAAACAACGCCATCTCTGTCATGAATCCGCCGTAACTCCCGCCGTAGATGCCGATACGCTCAGGATTGATACTGTAATTCTTCGTCAGATACTTCGACGCGTCGACCTCATCTCCAAGATCCCGGCCTCCCATGTACCTGTAGATCGCAGTCCGCCAGTCGCGGCCGTATCCCGCGGATCCGCGATAATCGATATCGAGAACGACATATCCTTTCGATGCGAGATATTGGTTGAACATGTATTCGCGCGGATATTCTGACCAGAAATTGCCGACGTTGTGGAGATACCCGGCACCGTGAACGAATATTACGGCGGCTCCATTGGGCTGCGCGTTCATGTCCTTTGGCCGATAGATGTGTCCCGGCACCATCACTCCGTCCGAAGCCGGAACCATCACGAGCTCTGGTGTAATCCAGTTGAATGACAGCCACTCCTTGCTCGGACTGACTGTGAGCCGCGACTCTTCCGCACCTGGCTTGTTCGCCATGAGAAAAAGATCGGGCGGACGATTGACGTACGAATACACGTCGGCGAGCAACAGCCCGTTCGGTGACACCACGACGCGATGACGGCCGGATTTTGAGGTGATCTTCTCTCGGGGCCCGCCATTCACCGACACGCGATAGAACTGTTCCTCGGCCGGAGATGGCTCGTTTGTGTGGATGTAGAAAGTCTTCTCGCCGGGCGCCAGCGCTACGTCGAGGACCTCCCATTTGCCACTCGTGAGCTGCTGGCGGTCAGTGCCATCGGCCGCCACGGTGTAGAGATGGGCATAGCCGCTGGCTTCGGACACATAATAGAAGCGACGGCCGCCGTCGTACCACCCGGCACAATTGAATGCGCATGGACCATCGACCCAGGCTGTGTCACGCAGCGTCTCCAGCGTCGTGAGTTTTCCTGTGCTCGCGTCAACTGTCTGCAGAACACGAACCTTGTTGTCCGCAGTGTATCCGTAGAATGCGCCGTGCCTTCCATCCTGGCTCCAGCCGAGGGGAAGTGCGAAACCGTCGGCTGTGTCTGTCGGGTACGGCTTGAGCCACGTGAGCGTTCCACTCGTGAGATTGAGAAATCCAATCCGGCCCTTGTCCTGTACATCGCCAACATTGTCGCGGCCATGGATCTGCTCGGTGTATCCACTCTCGGTCACAAAACGCGGGATGTCGTTGCCGCGAGCTTGAGCCGAAATGCGAGTGGTGATGAGCAGCGCATTCGCATCGGGCGAAGGAGTCACCGTGGCAAGCTCTTCTCCGCGCTGGGTATAGTATGGCTTGAGTGCACGTGATTCCCGCTCTTTTCGATCGGCCCGTGCAAGGCTGTCCGCGCGCACACGATCACGAATCGCCTCGAACAGATCGCGCTGTTGTTGTTCCAGCCGTCCACGTTGCCCAGTTGCTTTAGCGGAATCCGCTGGCTCGGGCCCCGCGTGCAGATCGGTGAGCTGTTTAATCAGCCCGCCGTTCAGCTCAATTGAAAACGCGTTGTTGTTGCTGATGTAGAACACTGTCGACCCGTCTCTCGAAAATTCAGGGTCGTGCTCGCGCGCGTTCGTCTGCGTTAGCCGGCGCGTCGTGCCGTTCTGCATGTCCGTGATATAGATATCGCCGTTGTATTCGACGGCCTGATATCTCCCGTTCGCCGACGGAGAGCCAACCGTAACGAGAGCACCAACGGAATCGAATGACGCGGGACTTACACGCTCCGGTCTGGAACCCTTAACAGCGCGCACGCGAAATCGCTTCGCCGTTTCCTGCCACGGGCTGCCGGGCTCGAGCCAGTTGAAGTAGATCCATTTGTTATCCGCGCTCCACCTGACATCCTGCGGCTGGCGGCCGTAAAGCTCCGGCCCGCGCATGATGTTCTTGATCGAGAAGTCGAAAGCTGAAGGCTGCTGCGCGCCAAGGGGAGCTGCGGCAATGATAAATGCAAGAAATGCTTTGCGCATCGATTAAGTGGTAGCCGAATGAGTGACGAGCGTCTCTACTTGATAGGCTGCAGTCGGAATGTATGGAACCTCGGTCGAGCCTGGGCTCACGCGCCCACTGATGATACCCATCCACACACGTATTGAATCAACCAGAATAACAATCACCGAAACCAGAAAGAAAGCAGCGACTGCGGCATCGACACGATCGTTGAACATCATCCTGCGGGCCGCCTCCACGGAGGCTACTCCGGGTGGCAACGCGCCCTTCGCGACAAAATCGCCGAGCATTCGAGCGTGCGAAAGGAAACCGAGTTTTGGGCTGTCCGAAAAAATCTTCAGCCATCCCGCCGTCAGCGTCACGATCGACAGCCAGGCTAGCGGAAGCAGCGTCATCCACGCATATCTTGCTTTTCCCATCCGCATGATGACAGTGGTTCCGACACAGAGAGCCACCGCAGCGAGGAGCTGATTGGAAATTCCGAACAACGGCCAGAGCGAGTTGATTCCACCCAGCGGATCCAACACGCCCTGGTACAGGAACCAGCCCCACATCGCGACGAATATCCCGCTCGACATCACGACGGCCGGATACCACGACACCCGCCCGATCGGCGCCCACACGTGGCTCAATAGATCCTGCAGCATGAAACGTCCGACTCTCGTCCCTGCGTCCAGCGTCGTCAGTATGAACAGCGCCTCGAACATGATTGCGAAGTGATACCACAGTGCCATGGCTGTGCTCCCGCCGAGGACTCCGGAAAAGAGATGCGCCATGCCGACCGCGAGGCTGGGCGCACCGCCCGTCCTCGAAAGGAGACTCGATTCACCCACCTGATGCGCCAGCAGCTGGAGCTCGGCCGGACTCACGGTGAATCCCCATCCCCGAATCGCTTCGGCCGCCGTTTGAACAGTTGTGCCGAGTGCGCCAACTGGCGCGTTGATCGCGAAGTAGATGCCCGGCGTCAACACGCAGGCCGCAATGAGCGCCATCACCGCTACAAGTGACTCGATCAGCATTGCACCGTAGCCAATCATTCGCGCATCGGTCTCGCGCGAAAGAAGCTTGGGGGTCGTGCCAGATGCGACCAGCGCATGAAAGCCCGAGATCGATCCGCACGCGATAGTGATGAACACGAATGGAAATACCTTCCCGGCGAAGACTGGCCCCGTTCCATCCGTGAATTGCGTGAGCGCCGGCATTTGAAGCGGCGGTAGTACGATCAGAATGCCGAGCGCGAGCGCGATGACCACACCGATCTTCACGAACGCCGAGAGATAGTCGCGCGGCGCGAGAAGCAGCCACACCGGGAGCACGGATGCGAAGAACCCGTATACCATAATAAGGATCGCGATTGACCTTCCACTTAACGCAAACATCGGCGCGATTGCCGGATTCTCGGCCACCCATCGTCCAGCGTAGAGCGCGCCGACAAGCAGCAGGATTCCGATCGCACTGACCTCGAGAACTCTGTGCGGGCGTATCCATCTCATGTAGCCGCCCATGAACAACGCGATTGGTATAGTCAGGCCGATCGTGACGATGCCCCATGGGCTGGACTTGAGCGCGTTCACAATTACCAGCGCGAGCACGGCAATCAGTACGATCATGATTCCGAGCACGGCAACGAGGGCTGTGTATCCAGCGACTGCCCCGATCTCGTCTTTCGCCATCTGTCCCAGCGTCTTTCCGTCGCGCCGAAGCGAAGAGCAGAGGATTACGAAATCCTGAACAGCTCCTCCCACCGCGACGCCGACGATAATCCATAGCGCTCCCGGCAGAAAACCGAATTGCGCAGCCAGTGTCGGCCCCACGAGCGGACCAGGGCCGGCTATTGCCGCGAAGTGGTGTCCGAATACGATCCACTTGTTGGTGGGAGTGTAATCGCGTCCGTCATTGAGCCGTACAGCGGGCGTCGGACGCACATCATCGAGCTCGAAAATCCGCGTTGCGATAATTTTGCTGTAGAGCCGGTACGCGATGACGTACGTGCATATGGCCGCGGTCAACATCCACGCGGCGTTCACGGGCTCGCCTCGCGATAGAGCCAGCCGTGCGAAACTTGCCGCGCCGAGCAGCGCGAGAAGAATCAGTACAACAGGCTGGATTATTCGTCGCATTCGGCCGCCGTTTTAGATAGGCGGTGAAATTGCTTATCGGTTATGTTTCCCGCAATCTGACCATGATTTCCATCAAGTCGAATTCGGGCCGCGCTTTCGCGGCGACAGTTGCAATCGCGATAATTTCCGGGTGCGGCTCTTCGCCCCCATCGACTCCGGCGGCCGGCTCTCCAACGCCTCGAAGCGCCTTGTCGAGCATGCTTGGCAGGCCTCTCCTCGTCATGCCAACGCAGTACATCGGCGTCGCCTCGCCGGCAGGGCGATACGAGATCTCGATGGGCAATCGTGATCTTCTCCCGCTGGTTGACGAGGAGCTCGCCGATGCATTCAGGAAGCGAGGCGTTCGCAGCTCCTGGACGTTCGCGAAAGAGATCACCACCGCAGCGCTCCGCAACGGTGGATTGATCCAGGACCCGAGGGAACTCGCGAGCGAGTCACTCCGGCGCATAGAAGTTGGTGACACTCCTCTGCCAGAGCCTCTCGGATCTCAGATTCGTAACATTGCCGCGCTCCAGGATGGCCGTTATGTGCTGATTCCCGTCGAGGTCGATGTCGATCAGCGCGCAGGTCACTCGCCGGGGATTCTTCGCCTTATTCTCGTCGATTCGCGCACGGCACGCGTAAACTGGGTGGACCACGTGGAGATTCCGCCATTCACTGATCTTCCGAGTGCTGATCTTTTGAGCGGATACGGTTTTCGCCGGCTCGCCCGCGCGCTTGCGACAAGGTTCGCCGACATGGTGGTGGCACAGTAGGTGAAAGTCGAGAGACGGTGACTACCATATTTCACGTCTCCGACCTGCACTTCGGCCGCCCTGCTGTTCCGGCCCAGATCGAAGCCATCGAAGAGCTGATTCAGACCGATAAATTCGACTTGGTCGCTATTTCAGGAGATCTCTCGCAACGATCACGGGCTGGAGAGTTCCAGCGGGCCCAGGTGTTCATCCGTGATGCCGAGAAGGTCAGCAGGGTCATCGTCGTCCCAGGCAATCACGATGTAAAGTGGTGGCGCGCTCCGCTAGGCGTGGGCGATCAATCGCGTATGTACGACAACTATATGCAGTTCATTTCGACCGACCTTGAACCGGTGCTTCGACTACCCGGTGCAACCGTCGTCGG
>JANYKY010000525.1 GCA_025357975.1 Gemmatimonadaceae bacterium | reverse complement strand
GTGCCGAGCAGCAGCAGCGCCGTCGCGTAGGCGCAGAGCAAAAAAAGTGAATGCCTCAACAGGGTGAGTGCTTACGGAACGTGACATGACACAAGAGCTGTGGACTGCGGTCGATGATTACATCGAGTCGTCCATGGGACTCTCCGACGGAACAATGACGGGCACAATCGCTGCAAATGCCGAGGGCGGCTTGCCTTCGATCGATGTCACTGCGAGCCAGGGTAAGCTGCTGCATCTGCTTGTAAGACTGATGGGCGCCAAGCGTGTGCTCGAGATTGGAACGCTCGGAGGTTATAGCACCATCTGGCTCGCCAGGGCACTGCCTGCTGACGGACATGTCATCACTCTCGAGTTCGATCCAAAGCATGCAGCTGTTGCGAGACACAATGTCGAGCGTGCGGGATTGGCGTCAGTGGTGGACATTCGCGTTGGAAAGGCGCTGGACTCGCTGTCCGTCATTCAGGAGGAAGGCGTCGAGCCGTTCGACATGATTTTTATCGACGCCGACAAGACCAATAATCCTTCTTATTTTGAATGGGCGCTCAGGCTTTCGCGGCGAGGTAGCCTGATCATTGTAGACAACGTCGTGCGTGAGGGCGGACTTGCCGATGATGCGAGCGACGACCCCGCGATTCTGGCGTCGCGGGCGGTGATCGAGATGATGGGCTCCGACCCGCGTGTCGAGGCAACCGTCATGCAAACGGTCGGCAAAAAAGGCTACGATGGGTTCGCTATCGCACTCGTTGTCTGACTAAGAAAGTCCCTATGTAGTCGCGGTTATATTTGACCGATGCCTTCTATAGTCTCGGAACAGTCGTCGATTCCTGGTGCCGATGCTAATGGGCAGAAGAATGATCTGTTTCGCGGGTCGAGCGAGCTAGCCCAACTCTGCAGGAACCTGAATTGGTCCAGCACATCGCTCGGCGGCGCTGAAAGCTGGCCCGAGGCGCTGCGAATAGTCGTTCGGATGGCACTCGAATCTCCGTTTCCCATATGCCTGTGGTGCGGCCCGGATCTGATTCTGGTTTACAACGATTCGTACCGAACGCTTCTGGGATCAAAGCATCCGCGCGCGCTTGGGCAGGCCGGCCCGCTTGTCTGGTCCGAGATCTGGCCCGACATCGAGACGATGTTCGAAACAATCCGCGAAGGTGGATCGGCGGCATATGCTGAAAACGCGCGCTTCGTGATGGAGCGCGAGCATGGTGTGCCCGCTTACGCGTGGTTCACCTTCGCTCTTAGTCCGGTTCGTGATGAGTCCGGTGAGATCGTTGCTTTTGTCAACATCGTCTCGGAAACAACGACTCGGGTTCGCGCAGAGAGCGAAGCGGCTCAGGCGCGGGCTGCCGCTGAAAGGGCTGAGCGTCAACTACGTGAAGTGTTCGACCAGGCGCCGGCGTTCCTGGCCGTCGTGCGCGGTCCCAACCACGTCTTCGAATACATGAACGACGCTTATCTCGATCTTATCGGAAGGCGCGACGTCGTTGGTAAGCCCGTTCATGAGGCGCTTCCGGAAGTGCGTGAGCAGGGGTTTATCGATCTGCTCGACAATGTCTACACAACGGGTGAGCCATTTGTCGGTCGTGAGATCCCGATCGGCTTCGCATCTGATAGTGCAACTCAACGGATCGTCTACGTCGACTTTGTCTATCAGGCATTGCGGAGCCCGACGGGCGAAATTGCCGGCGTTGTCGCGCATGGGTCTGACGTAACGGCGGCTGTTCTGGCGAGACGCGACGTGGAGCGTTTGCTCGGCTTGAGCGAAGATGCACGACGAGATGCGCAGGAAAGTGAAGCGCAGTATCGATTCATGGCGAACTCGATTCCGGTACAGGTGTGGACCGCCTCTCCGGACGGCCAGCTTGATTTTGTGAGCGAGCGGTCTGCACAATATTTCGCGCGAACGCAGGGCCAGGTGATCGGCGCCCAATGGCTAAGCGTGCTGCACCCTGACGACATCGCGCCGACGACTGAGCGGTGGTCACGGTCGCTACATACGGGAGAACCTTACGAGGCGGAGTTCCGGCTTTGGAGCGCTGAGGCCAATGCGTATCGGTGGCATCTCGCACGGGCGATCCCGCAACGTGACGCGGATGGACAGATCCGACGATGGTTCGGGAGCAACACCGACATCGAAGAGCAGAAGCAGAACGAAGCTGAGCTTGCGAGGCTGACGCTTGAAGCGACCGAGGCCAATCGTGCAAAAAGCGATTTTCTGGCCGCGATGAGTCACGAGCTTCGCACTCCGCTCAATGCCATCGGCGGTTATGCGCAACTGATCGAAATGGGAGTTCGCGGGCCGGTGACGCAAGAGCAGCTGCTCGACCTGGGGAGAATTCAACGGAGCAAGTCGCATCTCGAGAAACTCGTCAACGACGTGCTCAGTTTCGCGAAGCTCGGATCTGGCAGGATCGAGTTTCGTCCCCGGGAGCTGCCGGTGCGAGACCTCATCGACTCGGTTCTCGACATGGTGAAGCCTCAGAGTGACGCGAAGAAACTGCGTATCGACACCGACATGCCTGACGAGAATCTCAGGATTCTCGCCGACGATGATCGTGCGAAGCAGATTCTACTCAACCTGTTTGCCAACGCGTTGAAGTTCACTGCACCTGGCGGCACGGTCACGGTTCACGTTTCCGAAACTGATGTGCAAGTCCTGATAGACGTGTCCGATACGGGAATTGGTATCGACAACGAACAGATCGGCAGAATTTTCGAGCCGTTTGTTCAAGCGAAGAAGGCGCTCGATGCCCGGGACGAAGGAGTCGGCCTGGGGCTCGCAATCAGCAGACAGCTCGCGCGCGCGATGAACGGCGATTTGACAGTTCGCAGCAAACTCGGCGAAGGCTCGACTTTCACTGTGACGTTTCCAAGGGCATAGCAAAATGAAATTTCGCGCATACGGCATGTTCGCACTGATGCTTGCGGCGATGCTCAATTCGTGCTCTCCCCCTGCCAGGGAGCCTGCAAAACCAGTCGAAGCCGCCTTATTTCCGCACGACGTGCATTCCTTTGCCCAGCCCGAAAAAGCGCGAGTTACGAATGTATCGCTCGATCTGACGCCCGACTTCACGACTCACAAGCTGAGCGGCACCGCTCGCCTCGCGTTCGCGCGAACCGGCGCAGCGGACACCATAGTGGTCGATACCCGCGATCTCACCATCAAGAGCGTGAAGGATGTGACCGGCGCGCCACTGTCCTTCAACCTTGGCCAGGCGAATCCGGTGCTCGGCTCGCCTTTGACGATCGCATTGCCTGCAAAAGGCGATACCATCGTGATCGAGTACGAGACGTCATCGAAGGCAGCGGCAGTCCAATGGCTCGACCCGGCGCAAACTTCGGGAAAGAAACTCCCTTTTCTGTTCACACAGGGTGAGTCCATTCTTACGCGCACCTGGGTTCCAACCCAGGACGGACCGGGCATTCGACAGACGTACGATGCTGCCATTCATGCGCCTTCAGGAATGCGTGCGGTGATGAGCGCGGTGCATGTGGGCGCAGAAGGCGAGAAGGACGCGCATGGTAACACCGTTTTTCGCTTCAAGATGGACAAGCCGATACCGTCCTATCTCATTGCGCTGGCAGTTGGCGACATAGCGTTCCGGCCAATCGGTACAATGACCGGCGTGTATGCGGAGCCAGCGGTCGTCGGCAAGGCGGCTAGCGAGTTCAAGGAAGTCGATCAGATGGTTGCGGCCGCGGCGAAGCTTTACGGACCGTACCGGTGGGGCCGTTACGACATTCTCGTCCTGCCGCCATCATTTCCGTATGGCGGAATGGAGAATCCGACGCTGACGTTTGCCACGCCGACAGTGTTGGCCGGAGACCGCTCGCTCGTCAGTCTCGTTGCGCACGAGCTGGCCCATTCATGGTCGGGGAACCTCGTCACCAACGCGAACTGGAACGACTTCTGGCTCAACGAAGGGTTCACGGATTACATCGAGCGGCGGATCATGGAAGAGGTTCGCGGCAAGGATTACGCTGATATGCTGCGCGTGCTCGGTCGCGAAGGCCTGACAAAGGCTGTAGCTGATGCAGGCGGTCCAACATCGCATGATACGCAGCTGCATATGAATCTTGCAGGGCGTAACCCAGATGACGGCATGGGCGACGTAGCATACGAGAAGGGAGCGGCATTTCTCGAAACTGTCGAGTCAGTGGTCGGCCGCGAGCGTCTCGAC
>JANYKY010000519.1 GCA_025357975.1 Gemmatimonadaceae bacterium | reverse complement strand
CGCGACCAGCGGCGCGCGGTCCGCAGGTGGAAGAGAGAAATCGGCCAGCTTGCCGACGGCGATCGATCCGTTGCTCCGCTCCTCGTGCGCTGCATACGCGCCATGCAGCGTATTCACCCTGATGGCTTCATCGACAGTGATGCGCTGATTCGCGCCCCACGTTTTGCTCTTCCGGGGCGCGGTCGATGGCAGTCAGGTACATGTCGATCGCTACATCGCCTTTGGCATGGCAGTTCACCCGGATCCCGGCGCGACGCACACGCTCCACCACGCATCGAGCGATGGCTGCGATTCCGTGACGTTCCCCTTGTAGGTCGTACCTGGAAACGGAACGCTCATGGCCATGGTGCGCTTGAAGAACGACCCGTCCACAGTGTGTTCGGATGTCGCGCCGAACCGTATCCAGTCGTCGCCAAAGCCTGTCCGAATACGCGAGGCGATCATGGCCTCGAGCACGTTGTCCCAAGGTTCGTAACTCACTCGGTGTTTGAGCTCACCCGCTGCGCGCACGTCCTGAAGCGCTGCGAGATCCCCGCCTTCATGGTGTACAGTGGTGAGCCCGTAACGCGCGAACTCTTTCGAGATGTGCGCCATCCCGGCACGTTCGCGCCCTCGTTTTCCGCAACACTGAATTCTACGCGGTTGCCTTTGGCATCGAGCACGCCCATGGCGCGATCGGTGACGCGGCCGTTGAGGCCTCCGCTCGCAGCGTTGAGAGCCCGTTGCTGCAGTGACATCTATGTGGCCAGAACCAAAGTCCCATAACCAATGAGGACGAGGCTGCCCGCTCGCGCAACCATCGCACCGACACGCCCGAGCTTCTCAGCGAGAACAAAAACCGTCAGCAGAGCTACCACCGCGAGATTCATTATCCCGAACACGAACAAAACAGTCATCAATGCCCAGCAGCAACCTAAACAGAAGAGCCCATGGCGAAGCCCCATGGCAAACGCGCCTGCCGTACCATCCCGCCAGTTTGCCATGAGAAAACCCAGCGGACTGGCGCACTGCTTGAGACATGCTCGTTTTGCTGGAGTCAACTGATAAGCGCCCGCCGCGATCAGAATCACACCGGCAGCAACGGAGTTTGTGATTGACATGTCGTGCGACAGCAGAAGCTCTCGCTGCAATCCCCATTGGCCCAACGCAGCAGCAGCGCTGAAGGACACCCACACTGCCAGATAACCCAGGCCAAATACCAACGCGTTTGTCGAGGTTCCTGGGTCACGACGTTTCCTACTCATTCCAGTGAACAGCATGACGACCGGAGCCGCGCTGGCTGTCATCATACCCACCATCATCACCGACCACATTGCGAAAGTGAGCAAGAGCTCGCGGTAATCGTGCGGTGCGCCGGACGACATGCTCATCCCCGGCATGGCGGCGAGCGGGTTTTGCTGCAAAGCCGGCTGACTATTCATCCCGATCAGATACGCCCAGGCAAGGGCGACTACTATAAGGATGCACGTAGCGACGACTACGCGGTCGCGGGATACCATGCCCGCGACCGGCCATTGGCTGCTACGCACTTCGCCAACTGAAGGGGGCGTATTGTCCGTTGTTCTTCCCGCTGGTGTCGCTCCAACTCACACCCAGAGCATCGACATGACTCTTCATCGCATGTGCAAGCGCGATGCGATCCGCTGCGGGATGCCCGGTGTTCGACAGACTGAGCGGCTCGGTTGCGCCGGGGTCGATTCCCATCGCCGCCTGCGCCGACATGTCGACAAGATTAGAAGCGGTTACCGACCATGAGACGCCTTCATGGTCGAAGCTGATTGGCGCTGACTCCACACCGAGGAATTTCCCGATCAGGCCCGACAACGCCGCCATTGGTCCACCTGCGGAACCGCTTGCAATAGCCGTGATTGCATCACGTTGCTCGGTGGTTGCGCGCTCGTCGATCACCAATCCGACTGACCAGTTTCCTTTCGCCATGGCTTCGGGCGTCAATCCAACTACAATGAAGCCGAGCCCGTCGAGCGAGGTCGAGTCGAACGATCCCTTCTCGATCTGAAACGCCATCGCGAAGGTGCATGTGCCCTTTGTGGGTTCAACAGACATTTGCTGCAGGATGCACGGGCAGACGAAGTCACAGCTGCAGGTCTCGTAGTACTGGCCACTGGCCTTCCAGGATGTTGCCATGGTACTAGCCTCCGGTCACGTAAGATCTCCAGAAGGAGTATACGTAACATGGAAACTATCGCCAGCCCGCCAAGGCTGGCAAAAGCGGCGTACTCATCCACCACCGGCGAGTGTATTGTTGATGAACGGAGGCTCGACTGGGAAGGCGACCGCCGCCTTTGCAAGTTCGGGAAACGAAAAGGCAAAATGAATTCACTTGATTTGCTGTCCAGCCGCCGTTCAATTCGTGAGTTCAAGGCGCGCGAGTTGACACGTACTGAAATAGAGTCGGTGCTCGAACATGCAGTGGCGGTTCCCAACCATCGTCTCACGCAGCCATGGCGATTCTACGTGATGGGCCCCGAATCCCGAAGAGCATTCGGCCTGGTGCTCGGCGGGCGTAAAGCCCGCAAGCTCGAGAATTCGGCAGCGGCCGAGGCGCTGATGCAAAAGGTGGCTGACGAGCATGCTTCGCTGCCGTGCATGATCGCGGTCGCGATTCTTCAGAACGAGAACCCCGAGATTCGCGAAGAGGATTACGCTGCAGGAATGATGGCCGTGCAGAACATTGCGATCGCCGCCGTTGCTGTTGGTCTTGGGACGCACATTAAGACAGGTGCAGTCATGGATGATCCGGGCGCGCGCGAAGCGATCGGCGTCGCGGATGGAGAACGCGTAATTGCGATGGTGAATGTCGGGGAGGCAGCAGTAGTTCCGGCGGCCAAGCCGCGACGCTCTGCGTCCGAGGTCACACGGTGGATGGCTTGAACGATCACATCCAAAAGGAAGAGGCTAATTGATGAACAAGACTGGCGAGTTCATGCCGACCATCGGCTGACACACCGCGGTTGCGGTTTAACGCCTGGATTTTCTCAGTAGTCGCTCGTTGAATCTGTACTTGTCGACAGAAGTGACCTGAAATCGGTGGAAGTCGCGGTGTCCGGGATTGATCAGGATGTTATTGCTTGCTTCAACGATCGCACTCGGCACTTTGAGCACTAACGAGGCCTTCTTTTTTGCCCACTTGTCGCCGACGGCTTGCACCGCCGGGGGAACTGGCGACGAGTTCCACTTTGGCGGAAGGATGCGGTGGTCGAGAGTGTGAACGAGCTTCTCCGGAATCGTAGCAGTCACGAGCGAATACGAAGACAGTACAGAGTCATCCTTCAGGTTGACGAGAACTTCGAGCACTGCGAGTGCCGAGCTGTCCGACGCATAGGCGACGATGGTGCCTGGACTGTTCCATCGTCCACCCTGCAGGCGTGCGCCCTCGCCGTCGAAGGCGGTATCGGCGTATCTGGTTTTGACGAGTCGCCACAGGCGCATCTGCTACGACGGAATTCCGTACTCGAGTCGTCCGATGACGTTTTCTACTTCGATCGCCCCAAGATCAGTCGATGCGAAGTTCAGGGGGGCCTCTCCGCCGAGTGCGTGGGCAGGGCTGGTGAGCCATTCGCGCGCTTTGGAGGCGTCGCCTTCAAACAGCTCGACAGCGCGGGCAAAAATCCTGGCGACGCGAGCGAGACGATCTGACTCTTCCGGGCTGAAGCGTCCGGTTCTTTTCCTTCGTGCGAGGGTGCGCTCGGGAATACCGACGACAGCTGCAAGAACCCGCGGGTGGAAATCAGTATTTCGCAGGAATCTTTCGAATGCGGCGTAGCTGAACCCGCGCGCGATTTGTTCGACTACGTGTACTGGGTCGTAGTTGCGGAATCCGAAAAGTGAAACGTAGTAATGGCCTTCCCTGTGGCCCGTCCTGATGTGGTTCGACAGTTCAGTCAGGTCAGCGGAATTTCTCTCGGCGATAGCGATCATGGATTGTCTCCTGCCATATGGCTAAAAATGTGATGCCATGTGGCGGAACACAATCTCTCGGTATTCGAATGTCACTCGATGGCAGGCTGGGAACGACGTCGCGGAATGGTCCGAGGAATCTTCTTCAGGTGACCAATCACTGAGGCAAAGACAATTTCGGACAAGGCGCCGGTAAACTCATTGGTCAGTGCACTGTGAAAGTCTCTGGCAGTGTATCAGGGCCTCCCAGGGTCAGCCAGTTGACTGACCGAGGGCACCGCGACGCGACATCGCGCGGCGACGCACGACCGACCTGAATCGGGCGTCCCGACGCAATGAGTCAAACACGGGTCCCATTAGCTCGTACGGAAACGGTCCCGCATCCCTCGCCGCACCGATAGCCCTGAACGCATCATCGAAATCGCCGAGCCCGAAGCTGACAACCGCGACGTCGAAACTAACGGCCGGATTTTTTTTCGCGATTTCGCGAAGCTTTGTGCGAATCTCCAGAGCTTCATTCCTCCGGCCGGTGCGTGCGAGAGACAAGCCGAGCATCGCGGACGCTCCCGTATCGCCACTGCCTGCCTGCTTGCGAGCGGTCGCAGCTAAATCAGACCATCTTCCCTCATCGGCGTAACAAACCGATCGAATGCTCGCCACGCGCAAGAGAGATGGTTTCATTGCGCTCAGGCTGTCGAGAATCGGAATAGCCTCTTCGCAGCGTCCGTTCACGTAGAGCATCTGCGCGAGGGTTGCCCGGTTAATTGGGGAAAGAGGATCGTTGGCGACCGCCCGTTGCGCGTCGATTAATGCCTCGCGCGATTTACCAAGCAGGGTGTGAGTCAGCGCGAGATATTCGAGAGTGTGTGGCAGGTGCGGATCGAGCTTTAGAGACCTGTTGAGCTCAGACTCGGCCAACTGCGGATCAATCAACCAGAAGCTCTCGACGAAACCCAATGCCCGATGCCCTTCCGCCAATGAATCGTCGAGCGCAATTGCTTTTCGCGCAGCGGCTTCAGCGCGGCGCCGGAGCTCAGTTTGCGGCAGTGGCGGATTGCTGAATAACGCAAGTCGGACATACATCTCCGCTACCGCGGCGTGTGCGGCTGCAAAGCCAGAGTCCAGCGCTACGGCTTTTTCGAGATACTGAAGCCCGATTGCCGCACCGGTGTCACTGCGCAACAGCACGGGATCCTGTCCGCGGAGATATAGGTCGTACGCAACGACGTTTCGTGTGCCCTTGGCCGCGCGTCCGACGTTTTGACTAGCAGCGGGCGCGGCTCCAGAGATCGAATGCGAACCTTCAGTCTTGATTGATGAAGGGCTTCGCGTGTAGATGAGTCCGGTCACGAGTGCGGCTGCCAGTATTCCGGTTCCAACCAGTACCGCGACCGGAAATCTACCAGAGCTCGCTATTCGGGTCTCCATTTCAGTGCGTGGCGCACGGGCGTCCCCGTTTTCGAAATTTGATGGCCTCTCGTCTGATGCGCCTGGCGTCGAAATACCAGATGCCAGCTCAGTCGCCGAAGACGGCCGATTGCGAATTTCTGCAACGAGCTCGTTCAACTCCGGAATGTCGTTAACGCCAAGCTCTCGTTGTGCTGTGCGCTCGTAGCGCGTGGCGAATTCAAGTGCCGCGACCAAGTCGCCAGAGTGGGCCAGAGTGCGCACGAGGCCGACCGCGTGCCGCGTGCTCAGTGGATCAGCCTCTACAAGTCTCCTCCGCCACCGGATTGCATTCGCGAGGTCGCTATCTCGTTCGGCTGACGCCGCGAGCTTTGCGAGTGCATCGAGATACTTGCTGGCAAGCCGCTGGCGCTCAGAGTCGAGCCAGTCTTGAAATTCGCGTGTCTCGCCTGGATGGAATCCATCGAGAAATGGCCCGTGGTAAATCGCTATCGCAGCCTCGAGATCTCCACTGTCGAGACTCGATTCGAATTGCCGGACATCGGCATCTATAATGGAGGGGTTTACCCGGATCGGATTGACTCCAGTGAAGATTGAGTCATCCAGCGATGTCCGTATCGCATACAAGAGCTGGTCTAACGAATGACGGGCTTTCTTTTCCGTCGAGTCCGGCCAGAACAAAAGCAGGAGCTGATCCCGGCTTCGCCCGCGCTCGCCAGCGCTCGCGAGCACCGCGAGCAGAGCAAGCCGACGGCGCTGCTGCCGACCCTCCGCCGCCACGGACAACTGTTGCAGACCCCGTAGTGTCAGTGTGCCGAGGGTCTCGAGTCGGAAGCGAGGAGCGTCAGACTCTTTGCTGACTGTTTCCATGGTTCAGAAGAAAGAACGGGCGTTTGAAACAGGCAAGACTCAGGTGAATCTCGAAAGATTCGAATTGTTGACCCAGGCCTAAGGATTCGCTGATTTCAAAATGAGTGGGGATGCTCATTTTGCGGCATCGATTCTTACGTGGAGTGACATATGTTTGGTTTGCGCTTGATCAGCTTAGCGTGTCTTGTCGGTATAGCTGCTTGTTCAGGAGCTGATGGGACAGCTCCATTCGTCACTTTCTCGCCTGGCCAAATTCCAGGGAACACTGTCATGTACGCGGCGGGTCCGACTATGATAGTCGGTCTCCCCGGTGAGATGGCATCGAGCCCACCGAGTGTGCGGATCGTAGATAGTCCGACCGAAAAGCCAGTACAGGGAGTGAATGTATCTTTCACGTTTTCGGACGGACGCGGCGTAACTTATTCCACTGTCACGAACGCCAAAGGTTTGGCGGTCCTTGAACGTCTGCGATTCGACAATCGGCCCGGTCCATACAGCATTACTGCGACCGTGGCCGGAGTCAGCCCAGTAGTTTTTTCTGCCATCTCCGTAGGCGGCCAGCTGACAGCGGCGTACGATCTCCAAAGAATCGGGGGACAGCCGCCCTACGTATCCGGCGGTCATTATCAGTTATTCGACGATGGAACGTACCGCCGCGGTTATGACTCGGATGGGCAAACCCACTGGCACAGTCGTGAGCCGTTCATCAGGCGAAGCGAGGGTAAGATCGAATTCTATATCAGTGATTCCGCTGCGAGCTTCTATGTTTCGAGCAATTACGTCTTTGCGTTCGGAACCTTAAAGGGCGACACGATGACAGTCGTCTATGAGGACTACGTTGATTTCGATGACGAAGTGTACAGCTTGGCTAAATAGCAAAATCATTCGGTCTTGCCTTTTAATTGTCACCGGAGGGTTCTTGCGCGCTCGCCTTACTGATACTGGATATAGTTCAGTTTTGGACGTAGCTGCAGTACTTCACGCGGGGTGAGCAGCTGGTTTCCCGCCTTCGTGTCGTTGTGGTAGAACAGCTTGAACCCCGTGTACTCCACCGGATGCTTGACGACGTAAGCACTGTACGAGTCGAACTTGAGCCATGGGGGTCCCCACCCGTCCATGTCCATCACCACCTGCACGTTCCGCGTCGGGCGGATCTGTTCGGCATCGGGGACCATGTCCTCCCGGAAGCGGTGAACAATGAGGATCTTGGGCGGGAGCTTCTTGTCCGTCACAAGCTTGTCGAGCGTATTGATCACGTAGTTGACGTCTTTCGCATACATCTGCCCGACCTTCGAGCTCGGTCGCAGGCCTTCGCGCTTGTAGTGCATGTAGAACTCAGGGTCGACGCCTAAGTGAACGTCGGGGCGTTCGAGATATTTGAGAAGCGGCGGGAGCTCCTGCTGGAGAGTGCTGTGACTTGCCTGAATGTCCAGGATTAGCAGGCCCTTGCGGCTTTGGGCCCACTTGTATGTCTGCTCGATGGTCGCCGGCGCTTCTCGGCGGCGCCACATCCCGTCGGGCCCGGGTGCTCCCTGGGCGACGACTGTTACGAGGTGGATTGCCGGGATGAGCGGTGTCGCGGGGTCAGCTG
>JANYKY010000494.1 GCA_025357975.1 Gemmatimonadaceae bacterium | reverse complement strand
ACACTTATCCGCACCGACTGCGAAGTAAGCGCATCGGACAACCACTGGTATCTCGTCCGCATCAGTCCGTACCGATCTGTAGACGACCGAATCGACGGCGTAGTGTTGAGCCTGCTCGACATCACTGATCGCAAAAAAGCGGAACAGGATCGAGAGAATCTGCTTCAGGAGGTTCAGGAGGCGAGTCTTGCCAAATCGAATTTCATTGGCGTCATGTCTCACGAGCTTCGAACCCCGCTCAACGCCATAATCGGATACGCGGATATTCTCATCGCGGGCGCAGTGGGCGAGGTGTCTCCGGAGCAGTCCTGGCACCTCGAGAGGGTCAAGGCCAGTGCGGCGCACCTCGCTCACATGATTGATGACTCTCTGCAATCGGTTCGAATCGAGTCGGGCATCACGAGCTTCGCCAACGAATCAGTTGACGTTGCAGACATCGTTCGCGAAGTCGCGCTGGCGACCGAGCCGTTGGTTATCGCAAAAAGACTAAAGTTCGAGATAACCGCGGAAGATGGACCGCCCATCGTCGCGGATCCAACGCGAATCCGCCAGATACTGTTCAACCTTCTTGGGAATGCCGTCCGGTACACAGATTCCGGAACGGTTTCAATCGCAAGCAGAGTTAACGAGCACGGCGCGACGATAAGCATCGAGGACACGGGCATCGGCATTTCGACCGAGAATCTCGAACGAATTTTCGATCGGTTCTGGCAGGTGGATCAGAGCAAGACACGCATTCGCGGCGGAACGGGTCTTGGACTTATGGTGAGCCGGTCGCTGGCGCGGTTGATGGGCGGCGAGCTCGATGTGTCGAGCGAGCTTGGCAAGGGCAGCCGGTTCGTCGTCAGGCTTCCCGTCGAACCACCCCCGCCCCCGGAAACCAGCGCTAGATAAGCGTCACGCTGAGCGTTCGATCGTCTCGGTGCGAGCGATCACCGACCCGTCGCGCAAAGTCACACGGAAAGCCTCACCGACCTGAAAGTCATCGACCGATGCGAGCAGCTTTCCGTCAGAATCTCGCGCTACAGAATAGCCGCGCTCGAGCGTTGCAAGAGGACTCAGTGCGTTGAGTTTTCCCGCGGCTGCGGAGAGTGCCGCTCGTCGGCGATCGGTCGCGCGCATTGAGGCCATCTTCATTCCGCGAGCCGCAGACTTCAAATCGCTTGCTGATGAGTCGACTCTCCGCGACATCGCCCGAACCATTCGCGCGCGCTGAGTATTGACCGCAGCAGTGAGATCGTCGAGCGACGGCACCGCGGCCTCGGCAGCCGCCGACGGCGTTGCTGCTCGAAAGTCTGCGACTAGATCGCACACGGTTGCATCTATCTCATGACCAACGGCCGAGATAACTGGAATGGGACATGAGGCGACCGCGCGAGCGACCCTTTCATTATTAAAGGCCCACAGATCTTCGCGCGATCCGCCGCCACGGCCCACAATCAGAACATGCGCGCGCTTCCATTTGACGACACGGTCGATTGCCGCGCATATCTCGCCCGGTGCATTGTCGCCTTGCACTGCCGCATTCGCGACAACGATTCGAATTCCCGGACGACGCCGCTGTGCTACCGAAATGATGTCGCGCAGCGCCGCACCATGCGTGCTCGTCACTATCGCAATCACCCGCGGAAACCGGGGCAATGCCCTCTTTCGTTCCGGCGCCATCAGCCCATCGGCCTTGAGACGCTCGATGGTTTGCTCCATCGCTTTTCGCCAGAGCCCGTCCCCTTCCGCTTCGAGCCGCCCGATCTTGAGCTGCAGCGATCCGCGCGCCGGATACACCGTCATCTGCGCCAGCGCGATTACAACCATGCCATCGTCTGGAGGCGCCGGAATTCCGACCTGATCCTTGCTCCACACAACGCAGGACACCTGTGAGGAACGATCGCGCAGAGAGAAATACCAGTGCCCATTGCGATGCGCCTTGAAATCGCTGACTTCGCCGCGCACCCAGAACATTCCCCACGATTTTTCGACGAGAGTCTTCGTTGCTTCGTTCAACCTGCTGATACCAATTGCCGTCTCGCGCGACGTACCTGGCATCGACAACGGCATGTTCTCGCGATAAGCAGCTACGCTGTCACCGAGATCGAACGAAAGGTCCCGCGGGCCTGACTTCACTCGGCCGCTCTCGCAAATGCGGCTGCAGCGCGAACAGTGTTCGACATCAGCATTGCAATCGTCATTGGGCCAACGCCTCCAGGTACCGGCGTGATTTTCGACGCAACCTGTTGTACCGTTTCAAAATCCACATCTCCGACGAGTCGATATCCGCGCGGCGAAGTCGGATCGTCGATCCGGTTCATTCCAACGTCGATCACTGCAGCGCCGGGTCGAATCATTTCGGCAGTCACCAGACCTGCGCGCCCAGCGGCGACGATCAGGATGTCGGCGCGTCGGGTGTGCAATCCAAGATCGCGCGTATGACGGTGACACACTGTCACAGTTCCATTCGCGCCGACAGCGTCCTGGATGAGGAGCGCAGCCATTGGCTTCCCCACGATGTTGCTGCGACCGACAATCACGCACTCAGCGCCGGCGATCTCGACACCAGAGCGCACGAGAAGCTGCTGAATTCCGGCGGGCGTACACGGAACGAATCCGTCGCGCTCTCCAACGAGCAGCTTGCCCACGTTGATCGGATGAAATCCGTCAACATCCTTTCGCGGATCGATGGCGCGAATGACGGAATCGGCTTCGAGTGGCGCTGGAAGAGGCATCTGCACGAGAATGCCGTGAATCAGCGGGTCGGAGTTCAGCCTTTCGACATACAAGAGTAGTTCTGCTTGGCTCGTCGCAGCGGGCAATTTGATCGTGACACTGTGCATTCCCGCTTCTTCGCACGCCTTTCCCTTCGAGCGCACGTACACGGCACTAGCTGGGTCTTCACCGACGAGCACCACCGCGAGGCCCGGACGCGTTCCGCGCTCGATCAGTCGCGCGGCTTCTTCGGCTACTTCGCGGCGAATCTCACGCGCAATGGATACGCCATCTATCAGATCAGCGGGCAAAGTCCACCGCGCGTGTCTCGCGGATGAGAACCACTTTGATCTGTCCAGGATACTGAAGCTCTGCTTCGATGCGGCGCGCTATCTCTTCGCTCAACGTGGTCATGCGTGCATCGTTAACATCGTCCGGCGTAACGATCACGCGAACCTCGCGACCAGCCTGGATTGCGAAAACTTTCTCAACGCCGCGATAACTGGACGCGATGCGCTCCAGACCCTCGAGGCGCTTGACATAAGTCTCGAAGGCCTCTCGGCGCGCTCCGGGGCGTGATCCGGAAATTGCATCCGCCGCCTGCACGAGTACGGAGATCTCGCTTTCGTGCGGAACGTCGTCGTGGTGCGCCGCAATGCAGTTGATGACGAGCGGATGCTCGCCGTAGCGCGTCGCCATCTCGACGCCGAGCTGCACGTGAGTTCCTTCGTGCTCGTGCGTCAGAACCTTGCCAATGTCATGAAGCAACGCGCCTCGGCGCGCCATTGCCACATCCAGGCCGAGCTCCGCCGCCATGATGCCGGCAAGCCAGGCGACTTCCTTCGAATGGTTGAGAATGTTCTGCCCGTAACTCGTGCGCCAGCGCATGCGCCCGATGAGGCGAATAATCTCCTGGTGCAGGCCGTGAACCCCACTTTCGTAGGCGGCTCGCTCGCCGGTATCGATGATTCCGATGTCGACTTCTTCGCGCGACTTCGCGACGACTTCCTCGATGCGGCCCGGATGGATGCGGCCGTCGGCGACGAGCTTCTCTAATGAAAGTCGGGCCACTTCGCGCCGAACCGGATCAAAGCACGAGACCACCACGGTGTCCGGCGTGTCATCGATGATCACGTCAACGCCAGTCGCCAGCTCAAAGGCGCGAATGTTACGGCCTTCACGGCCGATGATCCGGCCCTTCATCTCATCGTTCGGAAGAGCAACGGCCGAGACGGTGGTTTCGGCCGTCTGTTCGGCGGCGATTCGCTGAATGGCAAGCGCGATAATCTTCTTGGCTTCGCGGTCAGCGTTTCGCTTCGCCGACTCACGGATGTCCCGAATTCGATTCGCTGCGTCCGCCTGTGCCTCATCGGCAAGGCGCTGGACGAGCTCGGCCTTTGCTTCCGATGCTGAAAGGCCCGCCAGCTGCTCGAGGCGTCGCCGCTCCTCGGCAAGAAGACGGTCGAGCTCTGTCTCGCGCGACGTCAGCGCTTCCTGGCGGCGGCCCACGTCGGCCACTCGCGTCGTGGCGTCACGCTCACGTTGCTCGAGAAGATCGTACTTGCGGTTGAGAAGGCCATCTCGTTCCTGAACCCGCTTCTCTTCCGCTTCGATCTCTTCGCGCCGCTTGCGAGCTTCGAGCTCCCAATCCTCGCGCAAGCGGATGAGCTCTTCCTTTCCACTGAGGAGAGCAGTTTTTCGCTGAGATTCGGCTTCGCGTGCGGCTTCGTCGAGGACCCGCTTTGCGGTTTGCTCAGCAGTCGCCTTGGCCTCGATCTGCCTGGCGATCTCCGAGCTTCTTCCTGTTTTCCTGCCTATCAATAAAAAAACCACGGCGGCCACTACGACAGCAACCACACCGACCGCGGCTAGGATCGCCGTTTGAGTCATTCACAGATCTATGTAGAGCCCGCGGCCTGGCCACAGGCGGCCCCAAACGCGCCGGAAAGTCGTCGCGTGTCTGGGGTTAAAGTAATCCTATCTCTTTGCGGGGGGGAGCCACGGCCGGATTTCGTCGCTCAGGCTGACCATGCCAGCCGCGATCTGCGAAGCACGCTCGCGCGCTTCGAACAGCTCGCTTGCGATACGCAATGCCGCCAGGATCGCCGCCTTGTGGCTTTCCACGCGATTGCCCGACTCGAGCGATTCGGTGATCGCCTGGTCGACGTAGGCCGCCACGGCCAGTGTGTGTTCCACGCTCGTCTCTGTGCGCAGCGTGTACTCACCACCAAGGATCGTGACTTTGACCGTGTTCTTCTTCGCGGTCATGTGGCGGCGCCTTCGTGCTGCTGCCGGAGAAACCGAACGCGGTCGAGAATCTGTCTGGTGCGGTCCCGCGCGGTATCGAGCCGTTTGCGCAGCTCGGCGTTCTCAAGCTCGAGTCGCTCCACGCGTTCAGGAGTGACCCTCGCGCCGCCAGCAGTTCCTTCAATCGCCTTCATTCTCGCCTCGGCCTGCAACGCGCGGCGCCGAAATGTGGTCAGCTCTTCGCCAAGATGACGAACCAGCCGTTGCAGCTCCACAAATGCTTCGGCGTCAGGACGATCGCTGTCGGATTCCAAGTTTGCTCTCTAGTACGCTGAGGATTTTGCCGGTTCGGCCCTGAATTTCTTTGTCTCGTAGTGTGCGCTCGGGATGCCTGAAGGTCAACGCCCACGCGAGACTCCTCAGTCCGTCGGGAATTCCGGCACCGCGAAATTCATCGAACACCACGAGTGATTCCAGCATGTCACCAGCCGCCTCCCGGATTACCACCCCGACAGAGTCGGCTGAAACATTGTCCGGGACGAGCAACGCAAGATCGACCCTCATAGCAGGCATGGTAGGTATCGGCGCATACTGACGGGACAATTTGCTCGACAAGACAACCGCTTCGAGATTTAGCTCAATACCGAAGACCGGTGAGGCCCATGCGGGCGAGTCGAGTTCCAGCTTGCTGACGGAGCCAGCCTCGACGCCGTCAACGCTGAGAATCCACAATGAGTCACCGGGCGATGGGACGCACTTCACCGCGGAGCCGGGATAAGCAGCTTCAGCAATCGATTGAGCCAGGCCCTTCGCATCCCACTCATCGAAGTGTGACGGGTGTGGCTGGGTAAAGTGCGCCGGGTTACGATCGCCCGTGATCACGGCACCAACGTGCATGGCCTCGCCCGGCGCAGCGGTTTCCGCATCGATCTCGCTCGCGAAGACCGTTCCCACTTCGAAAAGCCGGACGTTTCCGAGCATGCGGCCAAAGTTGTATTCCACCCGCCGGGCGAGCGTGTCGAGCACGCTCGTGCGGAGATAGGCTTCATCTTCGGCGAGCGGATTTCGAACCCTGTGAGCATCGATGCCGTCACGAACGAACGGCATTGGCCGCGACTCCATCAGCCCGAACGCAACGCACGCGGTGCGAACACTTCGCGCCGCGTCGTAAAGCGGAGCATCCATTCTCGAGCCGGGGCGATACGGCCTCAGCTCTGCTGAAAACGACTCGTAACCTTCGAGCCGTGCCACCTCTTCGATGAGCTCAATTTCACCGACAACATCCTGACGGAAAGTCGGCGGCGTGACGACCAGATTTTCTTTTTCGACTACACACTTGAATCCGATACTGGCGAGGTTCTTCGCCATCTCCGAGACGGGAATGTCTTTGCCAAGTACTCGCGCGACGCGCGAAGATCTCAGCGTAATGGGCGATCGGGGAGCAGGCTGCTGGCCATGATCTGTCGGGTTGCCCTCCATTGCTCCACCAGCAACCCGCTGTATCAACTCTGCCGCGTAGTTGAGCAGATCCGAAAGTGCTGCTTCGTCAACGCCGCGCTCGAATCTGTAGCTCGCGTCGGTTGATACTCCGAGCTTGCGACGGGTAGCACGAATGCCTCGCGGATTGAACGATGCCACTTCAATAAGAATGTCTGTCGTCTCTTCCGTGACTTCGCTTCCCTTCCCACCAATTACCCCGGCGATAGCCTGAGCCGAGTTAGCGTCGGCGATCACTGTCATCGTGTCGTCGAGCGTTCTCTCAACGCCGTCAAGCGTAACGATCCGCTCACCGCTCCTCCCTTTTCTAACGATGATCTTGCCGCCACCAAGCTTGCGGACGTCAAAGGCATGGATCGGTTGACCGAAGCCATGCAGCATGTAGTTCGTCACGTCCACGACATTGCTGATGGAACGCGCGCCAACTGCCTCCATGCGCGCCGCGAGCCAGTCAGGACTTGGCCCAACCTTCACGTTGCGCACGATCGCCGTCATGTAGCGGGGAGCGCCCTCAGTGTCGTCTACCACGACCTCAATCGAGGGCACAGGCTCAGAAACTTGCCGGGCGTGGACGAGTACCGCCGGTGGATGCATGGGTCGGTGCAGCTCCCGCCCGGTGGCGGAGGCAATCTCCCGGGCAAGCCCCTCGTGCGAGAGCAGATCGGGGCGGTTGGGTAGAACATCGACGACAAGCCGTGTGTCTCCAACCGGCATCACGTCGAGAAACCGAGCGCCCGGCTGTGCGTCAACGTCGAGCGCGAGAATGCCCTGATGATCACTGCCAAGTCCGAGCTCGCGAGCTGAACACAACATTCCTTCAGATACAGCACCGCGAATTTTTCGCTTCTCGAGTTTGAGGCCACCAGGAAGCACGGTGCCGACAGGCGCGTATGGATACAGCGTGCCAGCGACAACATTGGGCGCGCCGCACACGACGTCATGAAGAACGCCGGAACCAGCATCGACTTTGGTCACCCATAAGTGATCAGAGTCCGGATGTGCAGCGGCTTCGACGACTCGCGCAACGACTACCCCCGCGAGATCCTGGCGTAGAACAACGACATCATCCACCGTCGCACAGCGTGCCGTCAACAAGTCACGGAGCTCGAGGGGCGCAAGATCGATGTCCACGAAATCCCGAAGCCACTGATAAGATGCGTTCATTGCGCGAGCTGAGTCAGAAAGCGCATATCGGAATCGTATAGCAGGCGTATGTCGGGGATCTTATAGCGAAGCATCGCTATTCGGCCTGGCCCCATTCCGAAAGCCCAACCGGTATAGCGCTCCGAATCCAGCCCTGCGGCTTCGAGGACATTCGGATGCACCATACCAGACCCAAGAATTTCAATCCAGCCCGAGTTTTTACAGCTCGAGCATCCGCTGCCACGGCAGATCTGGCATTCCACGTCCATCTCCGCCGACGGCTCGGTGAACGGAAAAAAACTCGGCCGAAATCGCGTTTTGGTGGAGCCAAAAAAGCGATTTGCAAAGTGAGTAAGCGTCGCCTTGAGATCCACGAAGCTGATTCCCTCGTCCACAGCAAGTCCCTCGATCTGCGAGAACATCGGAGCGTGCGACGCGTCGAAGAAGTCTCGACGGTAGACATTGCCCGGCGCGAGAATTCGAATGGGCGGCGTTGTCGACTGCATGGTGCGAATCTGGACCGGCGATGTATGCGTCCGCAGCAGCACGTCGTCACTCAGGTAGAGAGTGTCGTGCATGTCCATCGCCGGATGATCTTCCGGAAAGTTCAGAGAGGTGAAGTTATACCATTCCGTCTCTGCCTCGGGGCCGAGTGCGATGGTGAAGCCGAGTTCGCGGAAGATCGACTCGATTTCTTCGATGACGACCGTGACCGGGTGGCGGCTTCCCCTCCATTGCTGACGCGCGGGCATCGTCAGGTCCACCTGGGACCGCAGCTCCGTCGTAACAGCAAGATTTAACTGCCTCGTCGCAAGCAACTCTTCGATCGCGGTCTTGCTGCGATTGACTGCCGCGCCAGCATCGCGGCGTTCTTCTGGCGAGAGCGACGGCAATGACTTCATCAACCTGCTAAGCTCACCGTTCTTGCGCCCGAGAAGCGAGTTGCGCGCGGCGTCCAGCCCGGCAGATGTAGACGCCGCCGAAATTATTTCAGATGCGTGAATATCGAGCGCGGAGACTGCGTTAACGAACTCGTCGAGCGTCACAGAATGGTGGGGTTTGATGAAATGAGAAAGGGCGACCAGGGAACGGGTTGAATCGTTCCCGGGCCGCCCTGCCATCGCGCGATAATCAGGCCGCTGCGGTCAGCACTGAGCGGACTTTCTCTGCAATGGCGCCGAATGCTGCGGCGTCATTGATCGCCAGGTCGGACAGCACCTTGCGGTCGATCTCGATGCCTGCCTGCTTGAGACCGCTCATGAACACGCTATAGCTCATGTCGTGTTGCCGGGCGCCGGCGTTGATGCGCACGATCCAGAGCTTCCGGAAATCGCGCTTTTTGTTCTTGCGATCGCGGTAGGCGTACTTCCAGCCACGCTCGACATTTTCCTTAGCTGCTTTCCAAAGCTTGCTGCGGGCGCCGAAGGCTCCGCGAGCTGCTTTCATGATCTGCTTTTTGCGCTTGAGGCGCACGACGTTTGATCTTACGCGAGGCATTGTCTTTCTCCTTATGCCTGCAAGAGGCGCTTGATGTTCTTCTCTTCACCACGAACGGTCATGGTGGTGGACTGACGGAGGCGGCGCTTCCGCTTGGACGTCTTCTTGGTGAGGATGTGGCTCTTCCCCGCCTTGCTACGCTTTACCTTTCCGGTGCCAGTGAGCGAGAAGCGCTTACGCGCGCCCCGGTGGCTTTTCATCTTCGGCATTTTCTTTCTCTATTGGTTGTAGTGACGCTGGACTCTGTGCCTACTTCGGCGCGAGGATCATCGTCATGAACTTTCCTTCGAACTTTGGCTCGGTCTCGACCTTGGCGATATCCGCCAGCTCGACAGCGACCCGATTTACGACCACGCGCCCGAGCTCCGGGTGAGCAATCTGACGCCCGCGAAACATGAGCGTCACCTTCACTTTGTTGCCTTCGCCGAGAAATTCGCGCGCATGTCGCGTCTTTGTCATGAAGTCATGCTCTTCGATTCCAGGACGGAACTTCACTTCCTTGAGGTGGATCACGTGCTGCTTTTTCTTCGCCTGTCGCGCCATCTTCGCCTGCTCGAACTTGAACTTTCCATAGTCCATGATCCGGACGACGGGAGGGCGAGCTAACGGAGCGACTTCAACCAGATCCAACCCTTGTTCCAACGCAGCAGCGAGAGCGGTCTCAACATCCATGATTCCGAGCTGCGCGCCATCTGCTGCGATAACGCGGAGCGGGCTGATGCGGATCTGCCGGTTCACGCGCACACGTTTTGTGGTGTCCTGAATACTCAGCTACCTCAAAAAAAGAATGCGAAACGAAAAGCGCGGACCCCAGAGTGGAGTCCGCGCGCAGACGGAGCCGAGAGAGACCTCCGGCGCCGAGTGGCTTGAACTCCTTCAGCACACCTCGACGAAACTGAGGGCCAGAGGGTGGAGCTCTCCGCCCGGAGAGCTCACTTATCGTTCTGTAACTCTCGAACACTAAACGACTTCCAGGGCAAGAGCAACTCTATTGCGTAATGCAATTCCGAACTAGTCCTCCGCCCGAAGTCGGTAGCCTTTGCCGTCGTGTTCCACCCGGCCCCACGGAATTTCGGCATCGTGCTCGAAGATCAGCAGCCAATCTTCATCCTCCGCCTGCCTCAGAATCCGCCGCTTGGTCTCCAGCGTAACGAGAGGCTCGACGTCGTATCCCATTATCCACGGAAGCGGCAGGTGCGCGTGCGTAGGCAGCATATCCGCCAGAAAGAATGCGCGCTCACTGGCCGATTCAATCAGCACACTCTGATGAAATGGAGTGTGTCCGGGGGTGGGGACGACACGGACTCCCTTCACGATCTCCTTCTCACGGCTGACGAACTCGAAGTTGTGGGCCTTCACGACCGGCATGAAATTCCGCTCGAAGTAGCTCGCTGAGGTGCGTTCGTTCGGGTGTGTTGCGAAGTCGTATTCTCCGCGCTTCACGATATAGCGAGCCTTCGGAAACGACACCGCGATTTCCCCGCTCTCATCACGATACGTGTTGCCGCCGGCGTGATCGAAATGCAGGTGAGTATTGATGACGACAGCAATATCGTCGGGAGTCATCCCAACTTCCGCCCACCCGTCTTCGAGCGAAGTGCGTCCGTTGGCTCCTTCATTCTCGATCCCGTAGATATCCTTGAACTTCTGGTCTTCCTTGTTGCCTGCGCCAGTATCGATCAGGATCACACCCGCCGGATGTTCGATAACAAGACAGCGCATTCCGAGCTGAATTCTGTTGCGCTCGTCGGCAACGATTCGGCGTTCCCACAGCGGCTTCGGAACAACGCCAAACATCGCACCGCCGTCGAGCCGCTGACCTCCAGCCTGAATTGCATGAATGGTCAGGGCACCAACTTTTCGCGTCTGTACGAGTGGATTCGGTTTCACGCCGTCGTATCCCTCGTGACTGGCCCGGGCAGTGCGCTGTAACGCCGTCGCTTCTTTTTCTTCGAAGTCCGCCGGCCCAGTAGGAGGTCGAGATCCTCCCATGTGCTGCAGCCGCGGTCTTCAGCGTCGTCGAGCATCCTGATGAGACAATGCGCCGTTGCGATTGCGTCCCCTCCGGCACGGTGACGTCCGCGGATTTCCACACCGTAATAATCGGCGAGATAGTCCAGCGAGCGTCGAGCGAGATGCGGAAGAAGACAGCGCGCGAGCTTCACGGTGCACAGCTGCTGGCCGACCAGCCGGTTTCCCGTTGCACGGGACACTTCATGAGTCACGAACTTCCAGTCGAACGCTGCGTTATGCGCAACGAAGACGTTGCCCTCGAGAGCTCTCATGATATTCGCCGCAATGTGAGAGAATTTCGGCGCGTCCTTCACCATCTCCCACGAAATATTCGTCAGCTGCGAGACAAACCTGGGAATCGGCCGTTCAGGATTTACGAGCGTTTCAAATACTTCGGCGATCTGTCCATTCTTGACAACGACTGCGGCGATCTCGGTGATGCGATCGTCTGGCGGGCGACCCCCAGTCGTCTCAACGTCAACGACGACCCATGAAACTGCTTTAAGAGGCTGAGGCGGATGAGGAGGGATGGCGGATTTTGTCCGCCGTTTTCTTGCGGCATCGACGGGCGCTCGACCAGCCGAGCGTGGATAGTCGACGTGGGGCATCGAAACGGACGCATCGAAATGTTGAGCGGACGTCGTCGCCGCGTCCGCCACAAGCAGCCATTTGCCAGAAGTGTCCCGGCCAAATTCCGTCCGGCCCGCGAACATCGCATTCGCCATATGCTCGGCCACGATTCGCGGAGCTGCGGGCAGGTTGCAGATGTATCCGATCAGGTCCACGACATCAGCCGGGCCCGCTTCGAGATATTTCGCCGCACGATCGGTCAGCAGCGTGTTGTCGGGCCGAGCTTCAATTCCGCCGCGCATCAGTCCCACGGATCATCCCGCTGGATTGGACACGTCATGCAGCGTGGCCCGCCTCCGCCGCGTACCAGCTCTCCCCCGTCGAACGTGATGACCGCTCTGTCTCCTTCCCGGATTGGATCTGATCCTTCGAGAAAATCGGCGGCGCTCACCACCTTGAATCCGGATTTTTGCATCTCCTGAAGCGTTGCCTCGTTCCTCATATACGAAAGTACAAGTCCCGGACGTATTGCCAGGAAATTACATCCGGACGCCCACTGCTCCCGCTCCTGCGTGATGCGGCGGCTCCCTCCGCAAAGTATCGGTTCGATCGCGAATCCGCACGCGTCAAGTGCGTGAAACACATCGGGCATTTCCTTCAGCGCCGCATTTCCCTTTTTCCAGTGGAGAATCGGCAACCGTTCTGGACCCATGAAGTGTGGAGGATGAACGACACAGAGATTCCGATCGACCTGAGTGAAGATCATGTCGAGATGAATCGCCGTCTCCTCGCCGGGCATGATCACGATGATGAGATCCGTGATTCCCGTTTCCTTGAACAGAAGGCCCGCGAGATTGTCGATCGCTGCGGGGCTCGAACGCTCGCTGAAGCCGATCATCAGCGTGTCGTTTCGAAGCGGGTGGACATCGCCCCCTTCGAGCGTGTAATTGAGGCGATGTTCGCGCGATCCATCGTATAGTATGCCCTTGTTGGCAACTATCGGGTGATGGCGAAAGATCGTTCGCATGAGGATTTCCTCGGTCCAGCGAACGCTGAAGCGCATCGAGCCGATCATCATGTGATCGTTGATCGCCATCGCAACGTCACGCGTGAAGAAGAGATTCGGGAGAGGAGGCAGCGTGAAACCGCACTCGTTAAGTGTGCGGGTCAGCAGGCCGGGCATCTCTTCCTTTCCCTCAATGAGCGTTCTCACGAGGTCTGGTGCGCTGAGCTCTTTCAGATCCCGGGACAGCGGCTCGAGCGGAATGATATCGAGCGTTTCGCGAATCAGGTTCTGGCGCGTGGCGTCATCAGCGAGGACGTCTGACAGCAAGTCTTTCACCAGATGCACCTTGGCGAATTTCTCCAGAACTGAGACAAACCGCCGGTGTTCCCGCTGCGCCTCCCCGACATCCACGATGTCGTCGTACAGATAGTCCCGGCGCGTCGATGGGGTGACCGCGAGAAGCTCCGCGCCAGGTGAATGAACC
Source organism: Gemmatimonadaceae bacterium (assembly GCA_025357975.1). Taxonomy (GTDB): domain Bacteria; phylum Gemmatimonadota; class Gemmatimonadetes; order Gemmatimonadales; family Gemmatimonadaceae; genus UBA4720. The sequence goes on along the minus strand of JANYKY010000494.1, from coordinate 1,842 downwards.
AGCACTTCCCTGATTCGGCCGATTTCCGAGCTGATATGGACTGGCATGCCGGGAAGATAACTCCGGATGTTTCAGCCGGACGATTGTTGCTCGCCTGTATGCACTAGCCTAACTTGTGAAGAAATTCACAAGCTCCCGCCAGACGTGAAACGGATAGCCGAATCAACTGTTCGCCGCCTCTCAATTTACCTGAGCTTTCTCGAAGAGATCGAGGCCCGGGGCGCCGTGACGACGTCGAGCGACGACCTCGCCCGACTTGGCGGAACAACCTCCGCGCAGGTAAGAAAAGACCTCTCTTTCTTTGGCTCTTTTGGAAAGCGAGGCCTGGGATACTCTGTGCCCGAGCTGTCTTCAAGGCTTCGCGAGATCCTCGGACTTGGAAGCCAGTGGAAGGTCTGTATAGTTGGCGCCGGAAAAATCGGTGCGGCGCTGTCCCACTACGCCGGATTTGCGGAGCGCAGCTTTTTCGTGACCGGTGTGTACGACAGCGACCCGGCGAAAATCGGCAAGGCGGCGGGGGGAGTTACAGTGCGGGACACATCCCATCTCGAACGCGACGTCACAGCAGGCGATTATCAGATTGCAATCCTTGCCGTGCCGGCCGAGAACGCACAGCTCATTGTGGATACACTTGTGCGGGGCGGCCTGAAGGCCATTCTCAGCTTTGCGCCGACTCAGCTTACAGTTCCCGCGGATGTGACACTACGCACCGTGAACATGGCGATGGAGCTCGAAGGCCTTACGTTTGCGCTCACCAACCGGGGCACCGACCGCTAACTGTTGTCGTGATCTGAGGCCAATCGCACAGCTCGCATCAATGCGACTTGCTCCACCGGCGATAGTGTCTCGGGACGCGCTTTAGGATCGATCTCGAGAGATTCCAGAACGTCTCCAACCTGGGCGGCAGTCAGCTGGCTTACCGATCGAACGACGTTTGCGATCTGTTTGCGGCGCATCCCAAAGAGGCCTTGGACGAAACTGCGGAATCGCACGGCTTCTTCGCCGGTCACAATCGCGTCGGCAAGAGGAGTGATCCGCACGATCGCCGATGTCACCTTGGGCGGCGGCCGAAATGCGGTTCGCGGCACTTGCGACATGATTTCCGCGGTTGCAATCGCCTGAAGGTTGACTGAGAGAGCCCCATACGTGCGGGACCCCGGCGGCGCGACAATTCTTTCCGCAACTTCGAGCTGCACGAGAAACACAGCGTGACGAGGAAACGGCGCTCGCATCACGTGAAAAAGAATCGGCGTCGTTATGTAGTACGGCACGTTGCCGACTACGACATACGAACCCTCCGCAAGAGCAGCGATATCCGTCTCGAGGACATCCGCTTCAACAATCGTGATTTTCGGGTTGCCTGCATATTTCTTACGGAGCTGCTCGCTGAGCGCGATGTCAATCTCGATGGCGGCGAGCCGGTTTGGTCGTCTCGCGAAAACGTCAGTCAACGCTCCGCGTCCCGGGCCGATCTCGATCACTGTGTCCCCCGGCATCGGCGCCGCGGCATCGGCAATGCGATTCAGGATCTGCTCATCATGCAGGAAGTGCTGTCCGAATCGCTTCAGGACTGGGGGATTTCCCCGCCTGTTACGCACGCTCACGTTCTAAGTATGAGCAGCGTCAAATCGTCAGGGCTTGGGATTTCTCCGCTGTATTCTTCAAGAAGCTCGAACACTGCGCTCACTATTTCGGCAGGCGGTTTTGCGCGGTTGCGAATGATCGCCTCGAGCACGCTGCCTTCACCGAGGCGATCTCCAGCCGCGTTGCGTGAATCCACTATCCCATCGGTGAACAAAGCGAGAATGTCCTTGCCCTTCTGCCACGGCACAGACCCGGACG
>JANYKY010000485.1 GCA_025357975.1 Gemmatimonadaceae bacterium | reverse complement strand
CGCCGCCATTCCTTCTGCACTCAGCGAGCTGACGTGTGAGGCGATGGGCAAGCATGATTGGAAGCGGCATCAGCTCGGGCGTTTCGTCCGACGCATATCCGAACATCATGCCCTGGTCGCCGGCACCGCCGGTATCGACCCCCTGGCCAATGTCACGCGACTGACGGCCAATCGTGCTGACCACAGCGCAGGTCTTGAAGTCAAAGCCATAGCTCGCATCCGTGTAACCAATGCGCTCGATAGTTTCGCGGACGATATCCGGGAAGGAAACGTAGGTAGAAGTCGTGATCTCACCGGCAACGCAGGCGAGACCAGTGGTCACGAGGGTTTCGCACGCCACGCGCGCGAGAGGATCGTCAGTCAGGATTGCGTCCAGAATGGCGTCCGAGATCTGGTCGGCTACCTTGTCGGGATGACCCTCGGTAACTGATTCAGATGTAAACAGATGTCGATCGAGCACGATATTCCCTGGGGATTGGGACGGGGGAGATGCGGACTGCGAGCACGCCGTACGATTCGTGCCGGCATTGGTCTTGACCTTCGTCTTAAGGTCCGCCGAATCCTTCAAACGTATTCCCGTCCACGTACTCGGGCAACCCATCCCGCAGAAACTCTGCGTCACCAAAGGCAGAGAGCAGACGGCTGCGTAGCTCCCGCTCTGCCTCGCGCGCCGTTCCCGTCGCAAGCGCCGCGTTTGCTGCTTCGGCCGCGATACTGGCGCTCACACCTCGCAAGATCCTCTTCACGAGTGGTACTGACCTCGCTGCGACACTCAACTGCCGCACGCCAAGCCCTATCAGGGCGAACGCCATGATGGGCTGGGACGCCATCTCTCCGCACACACTTACCTCGAGACCGCTTGCATGCCCAACCTCGACAGTGCGCTTGATCAGCCGCAGTACAGCCGGATGCAATGGAGTAAAACGGCTGGCGAGATTGGCGTTCCCCCGATCTACGGCGAGCGTGTACTGAACGAGGTCGTTCGTTCCGATGCTGAAAAACGCCACGTCCTTGACGAGAGTGTCGGCCGCGAGTGCAGCGGCTGGCGTCTCGACCATCACACCGAGCGGCAGATCGTGGCGATATTCGACGCCGCGCGCGTCGAGCTCTCCGGCTGCCTCGTTCAAAAGACGCCGCGCCTGACGGACCTCATCCACGCTGACCACCAAAGGCAGCATGATGCGGACATCACCATGCATCGCGGCTCTGAGCAGCGCGCGAAGTTGTGTCTTGAACAACTCCGGCTCATCGAGACACATCCGGATCGCGCGCCAGCCCAGGAACGGATTCGCCTCGATCGGATGCCCGCCAACGGGAAGCTTGTCCCCCCCTATGTCGAACGTCCTGATGACGACAGGCATGGAGCCAAAGGCGTTCACAACTTTCTTGTAGGCCCGATACTGCTCCTCCTCATCCGGCATCGAAGCACGCCCGACAACGAGGAACTCGGTTCTCATGAGGCCAACTCCTTCAGCACCGGAGTGCGCCGCCGTCTCTGCCTCCTCCGGCAAATCGACATTCGCGCGCAACGTAATCCTCACCCCGTCCAGGGTGACCGGCTCCGCATCGATGAGAGAGCATAACTCGACCGCATCTGCCGCTTCACGGGTTGCCCGATCCGTGTAAGCAGCCATCTGAGCGGGTGTCGGGCGCGGAATAACCACACCGGACGAGCCGTCGAGAATGATCTCTTCACCACCGACAAGGCGCACCGTCGCATCACGCAATCCCACCACGGCCGGCAATCCGAGCGAACGAGCTAGAATCGCGACATGCGATGTCCGCGTACCCGCATCGGTCGCAATCGCCGAGATCGCTTCCCTGTCGAGTTGCACAGTCAGGCTCGGTGTCAGGTCATGCGTGACGAGAATCGCATTGCTGCCCTTCGGCAGGTCGACCGGATCATGATCGGGAAGCCCGAGCAATATCGAAAGCACACGGATGTGCACATCCGTGAGGTCACCAACACGTTCGCGAATCATCGGCTGCACGTGACGAGCAAAGTTCTGCCGCCATTCTATCAGAACGAGATCGAACGCCTTTTCTGCGCCCAGGTTCTGGTTGATCAGTGCCTCGACGCTCTTCAGCAGCTCTGCATCCGAGAGAATTGCAACCTGCACCTCGAAGATGGCCGCTTCCTGTTCGCCGGCGTGCTTTTCGGCCCGCTCCTTTACCTGAAGAAGTCGTTGCTTGCCCTTCTCGACGGCGTCATGGAAACGCTCGATCTCACCCGGAATCGCTTCATCGCTCACGATCCTGTTTGGAACTTCCGGAACTTCCCACAAAAGAAGATGCACGGTACCGATGACGATGCCGGGAGAAGCCGGCATGCCGATCATCCTGCCCTCCATCGCCGCGCGCTCGCCAGTCATTTATTCTCCAAAACCGTCAGCGATCACCTTACAGATCGCGTCGGTCGCGGCATCCGCATCGTCTCCATCCGCACGAATCGTCACCGACGATCCATGTTCGGCCGCCAGCATCATCACGCCCATGATGCTTTTCGCGTTGACCTCGAGATCTTCCCGCACAATGATGATGTTGCTCTTGAACCGCGATGCCGTTTTCACGATCTCCGCGGCCGGGCGAGCATGTATTCCCTGCTTGTTGACAATCTGCGCGCTGCGTTCAGCCATTAGCGAATCACCGAGAAGAAAACGAACAGTCCGAGAATTACCAGCGACAGCCGCCAGCCTTCGACCCGTCCACCGAAACGAGCGAACACCACACCGCCCAGCATTGCAACCAGAATAATTTCGGCCGCGAGGAATCGACCGTTGCCAATGACGCGACTCGCTGCGAGTGGGATTGCAATCCCCGCAAGCAAGGCCGCAGCGCTGCCGACGACCTGTGGTCCTTTGCGAAGTATGGGATTACCAAGCGCGCTTGCGACTCGAAGGCCTTTGCTGAAGCCGGCGCGCAGGCCCCAAGCCCGCAGGAACAAGTGACCCGCGTTGTATGTCCCCAAAAAGATAGCAATCACGAGTGACGGCCGAGCGCCGTATCCGAACGCGGCCAGCGCAAGCAAAGAACACAGCGGAAGCCAGCTCGCCCAGACCAGGCGGTCGCCTACGCTGCCGAGCGGACCACCAAGCGCCGTTCGAAATCGCTCAATCAGCGCGGGAGATACTCCGTCGAGCTCGGCACGGGCAAGAGCGCCGACAGCGACACCGGCAAAGTACGGGTGAGCATTGAAGTAGCGAGCATGACGTGCAAGCGCCTCCGCATAACGCGGATTGTCTCGGCCGCTCGGAAGCAGCCGCAAAGCCGGCTCCATGCAAAACGCGATTCCGTTGCCAAGAAGCGTTTCGTAGTTCCATGAGCCCTGAACCGCGAAGAGCCGGAAAAAAACGCGAAGCCACGTTGTGGCCGGCAGCGATACCCGGCTTTCGCCCGGAGGCGATGTGAGACTCGACGTCACTATCGCAGAACCACCAGTACCGCACCGATCGCCAGCCCCGCGATAAAGAGCAGTCGCGCCCCCGACACCGAATGAAAGATTTTCCATATGGCACCGGCCGCGACTGCGGCGACAACACCTACAACAATTGCGCGAGACAATCTCGCGTCAACCGACCACCGGCCGACAATTGCTGGCACGATCGGCGAGAACACGAGCATCGCGACCATCGTTACAAGCGCTCCCCGCACGAGGTCGGCGGTCAATCCGAAAAGTTGAAGGCCGGCGATGGCCGACGCCGAGCCGCGATCCAGCTCTTCCCGAACTGTCGCGGATCGCAATGCGTTGAGCCTGCGCAGCTTCACCATGCTCCATCCGCTGACCATCGCGGTGAGGAGCGCGGCGAGGAGGCTCGCAGTCAAGGCACCGGCCGGCGATCCCCAACTTTCCGCGTATAAGGTTCCCCCGACGACACTCGCCGACCCCCACTCGGGATATCGCGAAGCGCCGAAAGGAAGCATCTCGAGGGCGAGAAGCTCGAGTATGGCACCCATGATAAGCCCCGCTGGCGCGTTGCCAATGAACGCCCCCGCAGCGGTCGCCGCAACTATTGGTCTCGAGATCATCGCCTGGGGAAAACTCACCACATCCATTCCGAGAAATGCTCCAAGCAGGATGATCGGGAGCAAGTCGACCAGGATCATGCTGATTTTTCTTCCACTGGCTTCGACAAGAGTAGTTCCGCGATTGAAACCTGCCGTGCGTTCGGAACGTCCTGAGCGGTGACACGGACTCCGTGCTCCGCAATTACCGATAGCTCGCGCTCTTCTTCCGGACTGAGGAACGCGTACCGCAATCGCGGCGTACGGCCAGCCTTGTAATGAATTCCGCCAACGTTTACGTCACCGATCGTCTTCACACCATCCACGAGGCGGTGCATGGTCGCGATATCCGGAGTGACGACAATTCCGCGCCGCTTGTCACTCACGTATCCGGCATGATTGCTGATGGCGCCCTTGACGTCTGTAAAAACAATTTCCATTTCGGGTGGGACGCCCATCCGATAGAGATCCTGTTCCCAGTCACAGCATGCGATGTCGTCGTCGACGAGAACGATGAAGCCGATGTTCAGTGGCTGACCCCAGCCTACGACGACCTGTCCGTGAATAAGCCGATCATCGATTCGGTAAAGCGTGACGGACATTACTTGCTGCCAGCGTCCACTGACGCAGGAACAGCGGTGTTCCCGGCAACGACTATGGTCGCTCTTCCCTTTTCGGCGGCGTGGCGTGCAGCATCAGCGGGCGTAGCATCGGGCTGAAAAACAAATTCGAGAAGCGCACTTAGGTTTGCCCCGGTAATCAGCACAAGGCTGGGATCAGTACGCATCATTCGCCGGACTGCCACTGTTGCACTGCCTCCGGGGAGATCGGTGAAAAAGACTTTGATCCCGAATTCCGCGGCTTTTTCCCGAAGTTGACCCTCGATGTCGCTACCGGCGAGACCAAAGTTCGACAGCGCGACGAACACGGATCCGCAACCCGATATGCAGTCAACGGCATTCACAAGTCCCTGCGGAAGTGCGCCGTGACCCGCGACAATCGCACGCGGAGCATCCTCATGCTCCGCAGAGTCGTGCCCTGGTTCGCTACTCGTCATCTTCCTGCAAATACTCCCTTACGTTGCCGGCCGCGGCCTGCTTCATCCGTCCAATCAGCCGGTCATTAAAGTCCTGAGCTGTATTTATACCCGAGTACCGCAGCAGATGATTCAACGCAATGACTTCGGCGATGACGGTAATGTTCTTCCCGGGATTGAGCGGAATCGTGATAATTGGAATTTGAACGTCGAGTATCGTCGTGTACTTGGTGTCCAGCCCTGTTCGCTCGACCGTGGCGTTCTGATTCCATTCTTCAAGCCGCACGACCACTTCAATCCGCTTTTGTTGCCTGACGGCACGCACACCGAAGATGTGCGGCACATCGATCAGCCCAACGCCGCGGATTTCCATGTGATGCCGCTGCAACTCGTGACCACGTCCGATCAGAACGTCGTTACCTCTCCGGGTTGCAATCACCAGATCGTCGGCAACAAGGCGGTGTCCCCGCTCGACGAGATCGAGTACGCACTCTGACTTTCCAATTCCACTTTGGCCAGTAAAGAACAGTCCGACTCCGAAGACGTCGGCCAGTGATCCGTGAAGAGTCGTCGTCTCTGCGAATTCCGCCTCGAGCACCGGCTTTATACGCCGATAGAACTCGGCTGTCTTTAGCTCTGTCACCAGCAGCGCGATCCCAGCAGCAGCGGCCGCTTCGCGAAGTTCGCCTGGCGGAGCTTGATTCTTGGTGATGATGACTGCGGGAATCGGAAAGCTGAAGAATTTCTTCGCGATTTGCGTTCGCTCTGATGCCGACAGCGAGACGAGGTAGGTGATTTCTGTTTCGCCGAGCACCTGCAGCCGCGCTGCAACGAATCGATCGACATAACCGGCGAGTGCGAGCCCTGGGCTCGAGATTTCGGCGCTCGGTATGGGACAATCGAGGCCGATGCCGTCATTCAGATCGTGAAGATTGAGCGATTCGCCCGATCGTTCGAGAAATAGTCGAACGCTGAGCGTTCGACTCACGCCTGTGCCACCGACCTGACGGCTCCAGCGCGCTTTGCAGTCTTCGCGGAATCGCGCACGGTCCGGATCTGCGCGTTGAGACGCTCTAGCGCAGCGGTCAGCGCGAGACCGTAGTATCGCGACTCAGCGCGCGCGACAAGGTCGCGTTTAGAAGGCGCGTGCAGAACTATCTCGACTCGCTTCACCGGACCATCTTGCTCAAAGCGGATGATTGCGT
>JANYKY010000473.1 GCA_025357975.1 Gemmatimonadaceae bacterium | reverse complement strand
CGCGAATTTTGCCGCTGGTGCCCCGTCACTGCGTGGCGATCGCGGAAAGCGGCTACTCAACATCAGATGATGTTTCGGAAGCTGCAGCAGCCGGGGCTGATGCAGTCTTGATTGGCTCGTCGTTGTCCGCGTCCGGCGACCCCCGGGCTGCAGTCGCCGCTCTCTCGGGTGTTCCGCGAATTCGGAACCGGCGCTGATGCGTCAGGCGCCAGCAAATCCAGGATGACTTCAGTCAAATTTTGCGGCCTGACGCGGCCGGAGGACGCAAGCTACGCGGCGCAGCTCGGGGCTTCTCATGCAGGGGTAATTTTTGCTGCCAGCCCGCGTCAAGTCACGACTGCGCTGGCAAATGAGATTCTTGACGCGGTGGGCCCGAACGTAAAACGCGTTGGTGTTTTCGCTTCCCGGACCATTGACGAGATCGTGGCGATAACCGCGAGGGTTCAACTGGACGCGATTCAGCTTCATGGCGCGTCGTGCCTCTCACTCTTCGCCGACCTGCGCGGCGTTTTTCAGGGAGAGATCTGGGCCGTAATACCGGTTGGCCCGGGGAAAGCATCGCACAAGGCACTGATTCAAGCCTGTGATCATGCAGATGCTGCACTTCTCGACACCTTCGCAGCGGACAGGACAGGTGGGACAGGGCAGACGTTCGATTGGAGCATGATGGCTAGCTCGGTCGCCGAGGCCAGGAAGAAACTCCGGGTGTTTGTGGCCGGTGGGCTGACTGCGGCAAACGTTGCCAACGCCATCGCCTCGCTTCGCCCCGATCTCGTCGACGTGTCGTCAGGCGTCGAGATGAGTCCGGGCGTAAAGGACCACGATCTCATGCGGGCTTTTGCCGAAGCGGTGCATTCCGCGTCTATAGAATGAGAGGCGAATGCACGTCTCTCTTCAACGAGCCATGACAGCAATCCCGACGCACGATCGATTTGGCCCATTCGGCGGCCGCTACGTTCCAGAAACACTCATCCCGGCGCTCGATGAGCTCGATTCTGCATTCGACACAGCGATGTCGGATCCCGCCTTCGTGCAATCAGTCGATGAGATGCTGTCGTCGTACGTAGGGCGCCCATCGCCCCTGAGTGACGCCCCTCGTTTTTCGGCGACAGTCGGGACGAACGTCTTCCTCAAACGCGAAGATCTCAATCACACAGGCGCGCACAAGATCAACAACACTGTGGGGCAGGCGCTCCTCGCAATGCGAATGGGCAAGCGCAGAATCATCGCCGAAACGGGTGCGGGCCAGCATGGCGTTGCGACCGCGACGGTCTGCGCTCGATTCGGGCTCGACTGCACAGTTTACATGGGAGAAGAGGACATTCGGCGGCAATCGCTGAACGTCTACCGGATGAAGCTGATGGGTGCCAAGGTCGTTCCGGTGACGAGTGGCACCAGGACATTGAAAGACGCCACCAGCGAAGCAATTCGAGACTGGGTCACGAACGTCAACGACAGCTATTATATCATCGGCTCCGTCGTCGGACCCGCGCCCTATCCGAGAATGGTTCGTGAATTTCAGTCGGTCATAGGTCGCGAGGCGCGGCAGCAGATGCTCGAGCGGGCTGGCCGTCTTCCGACAGCCGTAATTGCTTGCGTCGGCGGTGGATCTAATGCGATGGGGATCTTTCATCCATTCGAAGCGGACGCGGCCGTTCAGCTTATCGGCGTTGAAGCAGCCGGCCGCGGGCTCGAATCTGACGAGCACTCCGCGTCGCTGCTTCGTGGGCGGCCGGGAGTACTGCACGGTTCGCTCAGCTATCTGCTTCAGGACGCCGAAGGGCAGGTGCATCCTGCGCATTCCATCTCGGCCGGCCTCGACTACCCCGGCGTCGGTCCCGAGCATTCGTGGCTCAAGGACTCGGGCCGCGCAGAGTATGTCGCAGTAACCGACGATGATGCGCTTCGCGGATTCAGGATGTTGAGCGAGCTCGAGGGAATAATTCCGGCGCTCGAGACCTCGCACGCGATTGCGTGGGTGGCGAGCAATGCTTCCCGATGGACGAGCAACGATGCGATTCTCATCTGCATCAGCGGCCGCGGAGACAAGGACATGGCTCAGGTAACCGAGATGGGCGTGCTCGAGCGGTGATCTCACAGAGCGTTCTGGACACCGACGAAGAGCTGATCGAGCCACCGTTTTCGAGTGAGCTCGTAAGCGAGCTCATGCGCGCCTTCGCGAAAGCAGTGCGCGCGCACCAGCTGTACATGCCGAACAACCCGATGCACGCGCGGGCGATGGATGCGGTCCGCGAAGCATTTCGGCCGGTGTGGGCAGAGACTGACTCTGTTACGATCCAGGTGACGGAAGGCGAGCTCCGCTGGTTTCGGCGGGTGGTACTGGAGGAAGCGGACAGAACGTCGGACAGCATCCCGTGGATGTTTTTCAAGGACGGAGTTCGCGAGATCGCATTCCGGCGCGGATTTGAAGGCGATGAGCTCGTCATCCTTTTGATGCTCATGCAGCGCGCCCGCCTGGCATCAGCAGAAGACGATGACCTTCTGACCCTTCTCTGGGAGCACGACTTCGCCTTTCTGCAATACCGGTATGTAGACCTTGCGATGGATACTGGCTCTCCGCTCGATTCCGTTCGCGGCGAGCAGGTGGAAAAAATCAGCTCCCCGATGGACGTCGAGACCGAAGCTCAGTTGGTCGCGTCCTCATCCATCACCCGAATGGAAGAGTACGACTCGACACTTTATTTCCTGGATGAGTCCGAGATTGACTACCTCCAGGCGGAAATCCGGCGCGACTTCGGCACAGACCAGCGATCACGGGTAATCTCTTCGCTTCTCGACACTTACGAGCAGGAAACCGAGCCAAAGATTCGCGAAGAGATTGCAAATATTCTCGATGGCCTTTTTCTGCTGATGCTGTCGCTCGCCCAGTTTGCCACTGCCGCGTACCTGATTCGCGAAGCAGCAACAGCCGCAGGCCGCGGGCGCGATCTCTTGCTCGGTCAGCGCCAGCGACTCACGCAGCTGGCCGACCGTCTGAGTGATAAGGAAGCGCTCGAGCAACTGTTGCAAGCTCTCGAGGACACGCCTCTCCGGCCACCACAGACTGATCTCCAGGAATTGTTTGCCCAGATCAAGCCGCAAGCCCTGGAGACCGTCCTCTCATGGATCGGGCGCACCCGAAATGCCGATCTGCGGTTGCTTCTGGAAACTGCGGGAACAAAGCTGGCCGCCAGCCATACCGCCGAGCTCGTCAGGCTGATATCCTCGCCGGATGAGGTTGTCGCTTACGAGGCAATTCGGCGGGCCGGAGCGATGAAGTCGAGCGCTGCGGTTGGAGCACTGTCGGGGACGATCTCCCACGCCACTCCAGAGCTTCGACTCGCCGGAGTGGCAGCGCTTTCAGATATCGGTTCTCCAGGCGCGCTTCAGGTGCTCGAGCGGGCACTTCATGACAACGATATCGACATCCGCATCGCAACTGTGCGAGTACTCGGTTCCCGACACCATCGTGCCGGCGTCCAGGGTATCGAGAGTCACATGAGGACGCGGCTGCTTCGCGAAAGCACACTCGCGGAAAAGATGGCGTTCTTTGAGAGTTACGGAGCATTGAGCGGCGACGAAGGCGTTGAATTCCTTGCGGAGATTCTCAACGCCCGCAGACTTCTTGGACGCCGCGAAGACGGCGAGCTCCGAGCATGCGCAGCGATGGCGCTTGGGAAGATCGGAACGGACATGGCGATGAGCGCATTGCAGAAAGCCCTGGCAGACAAGGACGTAGTGGTAAGAAACGCAGTGAGCCGAGCTGTTCGTGGCTGAGTCCGTCAGCCGGAGCGAGGTTCGTGGGGGCGGGTTGAGCGGCGCGGGCTCGGCGCACCTTCGGCGGCGGGGCCGCGATTACGTGATTGCGCTCTATGCAGCGCTTCGCGCGATCAGGCTCTACCCAGCCGAGCACACCGCCGTCCAGAAAACTCTGGGCGAGTTGACGCAGCTCGGCGAAGAAATTCTGGAAAGCGAGCGTGAGCTCGATCTCCGCATCTCGGGCGAGTTCCTTTTTCTCAATTCAACCCGGCTGAGACTGGACCTCACTAACTACGCGAGTATTGGCTACTGGCTGCGGCTGTGCAAAGCCTCCGGCGTCGGCTCGATCCGAGTGTACAGCGGCGCGATGATGCGAGACTGGCTCGTGTTCCTGTCGATGCTCGACGAGACATCCGAAGACTCTCCGTACGAGCGGTTAGGTGCACTCTCGGATCACCTCGTGCGCACCAATATCAGAAACATCGAGGTCGTCGCGCCGATCGAAGAAGACGATTCGGAGTTTTCGGAGGAGGCAAAAAAAGCGGCCATGCGGACATACAACCAGTCAGTTGCAGTAACGAAAGAAGTCATCAACTCGGTTCGCATGGGGCGTACTCCGAGCATCAGGAAAATCAAGCGCGTGGTGCAGGGAATCGTAGACCAGATTCTGAATGAGGAAACTTCGCTGATCGGCTTGACAGCGATTCGTGATTACGACGAGTACACGTTCACGCATAGCGTCAACGTCTGCATCTTCGCCGTGGCACTCGGACGCCGCCTCGGCCTCACCAAGATTCAGTTATTCGATCTGGGGCTTTCCGCTCTCATGCATGACGTGGGCAAGAGCCGTGTCCCGCTCGGGTTTCTTCACAAGACGGAAGAACTTTCGGAAGAAGAATGGCAGCGAATCGCTGCCCATCCGTGGCTTGGCGTGCTCGCGCTTTTTCAACTTCGCGGCCAGCAGGAAGATGTATCGTATCGCGCGATGACCGTTGCGTACGAGCACCACATGCGCGTCGACCTCAGCGGATATCCAAAGCCATTGAGGCCCCGCTCGATGAGTATGGCAAGCCGCATTGTCGCAGTAGTCGACGGATATGACGCGGCGACGACGCGGCGAGTGTACCAGACGACGCCGTATCCGCCGTCCTCAGTACTGCAGGAAATGCGGGACAATCCGAAACGCGGACTCGATCAGATTGTGGTAAAGGCTTTCATCAACCTGCTCGGGATTTATCCGGTGGGCACGCTCGTCGTACTCGATTCGTTCGAGCTGGCGATCGTGTATGCAGCAAATCCGCGCCATAATATGCTCTCGAGACCGATCGTGAAAATCGTCAGTGACGCACAGGGCAACATGCTTCATCCGGCTCCCGAAGCGGACCTTGCGCAGACCCACGCCTCTGGCGACTATCCTCGCACAATCATCAAGACGGCGGACCCCGAGAGATATGGCATCAACGTTGGCGATTATTTCGTCTAACAAAATCGACCAGAGGTTCGCGCTTCTCCGCGCGAGTCAGCGTAAAGCTCTCGTTTGTTACATGACAGCCGGATTTCCGAATGCCACCGCCTCGCTCGATTTATTGCGGGGACTCGAATCAGAAGGGGCCGACGTGATCGAAGTCGGTGTTCCGTTTTCTGACCCGATCGCTGACGGTCCTGTGATTCAGGAAAGCTCACAGAAGGCGCTCGCGGCAGGAATGACACTCGAGAAGA
>JANYKY010000470.1 GCA_025357975.1 Gemmatimonadaceae bacterium | reverse complement strand
ATCGAGAGTCCGTTGTAATCGAGTTCGTTGCAGCGGGAGATGGGACCATCAAGTCGCACGCAATTTATCTTGCTCGCGTCCACAACTATTCCAAGCTCGCGTATTCGAGCGTGGGTGCGTGGCTCGACGGCAGCGGAACGCTGCCGCCCTCCGCTACGCAGGTCATTCAGGATCAGCTTCATGTCCAGGATGTCGTCGCTAATTCCCTGCGTGCAATGCGTGCAAAAGTTGGAGCACTCGACCTCGAGACGATTGAGGCGCAGTCCGTTGTCCATGCCGATGAAAGTGTGTCCATCGAGCTTGTTGCGAAGACGCGCGCGAGTCACCTGATCGAAGACTTCATGATCGCGGCGAACGTTGCGATGGCACAATTCCTCGATGAGCACAATTCGCCGAGTATCCGGCGAGTTGTTCGGACACCGGAGCGCTGGAATCGCATCGTGGCACTTGCCGCCGCGTTAGGCGAGACGCTTCCCGCTGACGCGGATTCTGCTGCCCTGGAAGGTTTTCTTGCGAAACGGAAAAAGGTTGATCCGGATCATTTCGCCGACCTGTCCCTGTCGGTCGTAAAGCTTATTGGGCCCGGGGAATACGCGCTTCATATTCCCGGTGGCGTAGATGAAGGCCACTTCGGCCTCGCGACGCACGACTACACGCATTCGACGGCGCCGAATCGTCGTTTTGCGGATCTTGTCACACAGCGCCTGGTGAAAGCTGTCATCGAAGGCAAAGCCTCGCCTTACACGAACGAGGAGCTCGACCAGATTGCGCGCCACTGCACTGAGCGCGAGGATGCTGGAAGGAAAGTCGAGCGACAAGTGCGAAAAGTAGCGGCTGCTGTGTCCATGGCTGATCATGTCGGCGAATCGTTCGACGCCATCGTCACTGGCGTAAATCCGAAAGGCACATTTGTCCGGCTTATTCACCCGCCTGTCGAAGGCCGTGTCGTGAAGGGCGAGCACGGGATGGATGTTGGCGAGAAGACGAGGGTGCGGTTGTTGTCCACGGACCCGACGCGCGGCTTCATCGACTTCGCTGGCGTCCAGTGACTCATCTGGCTTCGAGTGTGAACGGCGCAAATTTTTTCAGGCGCGGGGACGTGAACAGCCCCATTCCGCAATCGCGAAAGCCGGCTGCCTTCAGCCTGCGACGGTAGAACGCGGTGCTGCGAAACACGCCGGTCATGTCGCTCGCTTTCTCGTCGACTTTGTCGTCGCTCGTAATGATGTGAAGATAAAGCACCCCGCGGCATTTTTTTGTCAGCCGCGCAATTGCCTGCTCGATGTGAACATCGGGTATGTAGCGAAGCACGTCGCGACAGACTACCAGGTCGGAGGCCGCGCCGGTCAGTTTTTGGACCGGCACGTTTCTATGACCGTAGGTGTCACACGCATCCCGGCTTGAATCGAACGTCTCGATCACCGGGCATCTCCTGTACTGCCTGGAGAATTCGCGCGCCCACCATCCGGTGCCTGCGCCGACGTCGGCGAATCTCCTGACCTCCACCTCGATGTACCGGCAAAACGCGATGACAAATCTGACCTCGTCCCTGCGCAGTGGGGCGTCCACAACCGCGGTCGCGGGGTTCTCGTAGAACCGAGCGTAGTACGCGGCGTTGAAATGGGAATCGGGTGGCATCGTGCTTGATGATAACCTTTCTGGTAAGTATCTCGCGTGCAACCGGTCCGATTTTTGACTTCGATCTCCACATGCTACGACTAAAGGCTAAGTCCCGGTTCAGATTTGTTTCCTGCACTCTTCTCGCGGCGGCGTCGATCGCCTGCGGAAAAGACACACCTCTCCCAGAGATACATCAAGCGGCCGCCTCACTTACGGGCAACCATCATTTCGATCACGTCATCATGATTGTACTTGAAAATGAGGATGCGATCAGCGTCGCGAAGGTGCCGTACATGGACTCGCTGGCGAAGCGCGGTGTGTTGTTTCGCGATTACTACGCCGTGGCGCATCCCTCGTATCCCAATTATCTCGCGCTCATTTCCGGCCACACGTTCATCGGCGACGCGCAGAAAGCGCAGCCGGATTCAGCAGCCTACAATCGTCGCGATTTCGGCGATGCCCAGCTCCTGATCGACGCGCCTTCGATTGTTGACGGTCTACAGGCCCAGCATACATCGTGGAACGCGTTCGCAGAGGATTATCCCGTCACCGATCAGTCACCGAATCGGTGCGATTTCGGCAGCAAGTCTGGATTGTACGCGCGAAAGCATTTCCCATTTCTCAGCTTCAAAGGCTTTCACGATCACCCCGATTGGTGCGCGCACGTGAGGAATCTGAAATGGTTTCGATCGGATTCGCTTGCCGCGTACACTTTCATCGCGCCCAACCTGATTCACGATGGACATAACGCGCCCTTGTCCACAGCGGTTGAGTGGGTGAGTGGATTTCTAAGACCGCTGATCAATAATCCAGCAGTGATGGATTCAACGCTCATCATCGTCACCTTCGACGAATCCGCGAGTAACACAAGACAGACGCTACTCGGCACTGTAAAGCCGAATGTTATCTACACTGTTTTCCTGGGAAACATGGTCAAGGCTGGCACCAATTCCGACGTACCGTACAGCCATATCAATCTCGAGCGGACCATCGAGACGAACTTCGGTCTTCCCGCAATTGGCCCGAAAAACACTGCCGTGATCGAAGGAGTCTGGCGTTGACATAAGCCCTTTGCACCATCTTGCTAAGGGAGCGAGGCATCGAGGCGTACGTTGTGAGGATGATGCCATATGTCGTCGGTGTAACGCTGGCAATTTTGCCGCTGCCTCAACGCTTTTGGCGATAGGCACGTAATCCAGGGTCAACAATTCGCGGAATTGTGTACTATATCGTACCGTTGACTGGATGTTTACTTATACCACATATTGGCCCAATGGAATCAGCCGCGAAGGGTGTAGATCCGCAGAAGCTCGCGCGATTCCAGGCCGAGCTCGCGTCAGCGCAGAAGGCGCCGTCAACTTTTCCGGACTCACTGAGAGTGGCTGTCTGCGAAATCGTCGATGCCCTTAAAGCAAACGGCAAGAAGCCGGAAGAAGTGATCATCGAGATCAGGCAGCTCTGCCTTCAGTTTGGCGTCGCGTCAAACCAGTACACATCTGGCCAGGCGAACCGCGGGATTTTCGGACTGATCGATAAGATCATAAGCAGCTGCATCGAGCACTATTACACCTGATCCCTTCAAGGGGACGGTGCACCATAGGGAGTGACCTGGAACGGCCCATTGTTCCCGTCAACCTGCACAAGCCAGGCCCGGCGGTCGTGAAAATAACTGACTAGCGGTGCGTTGCCCGCAGATCCCATGTCGCGCGCCCACACGACACTCGAACCATCGATGTCCGCTCCGTTATAAACCCACTCGGCATCAGGCCTGTGAGTTCCGCCGTATCTCACCATGACAAGATTTTTTTGTCCGCCGCGAGATAACGTATCGGCGATAAGGCGTCGCTGCGTTGCCCATGCGAGAGGTCCGTTCGTCGACCCGCGCCTTCGCGATGCATAGACGAAGGAAATGTTGCCAAGGCCGATAACGAACCACAGGACTACGGTCGCACCGGCTATCTGGCGGCCGATGCGGCGGCCGCCAATACTCAGCCTCGACAGCCACGATAGACACTCGCCAAATGCAACGAGGATGAGGCCAACCAGCGGTGCCGCATAGTGCGGAAGGAACCAGGTCGAGAGTCCCATGACCGCGATTGTCCAGACTACCGTGACGATAGCGAACTTCGTTCGCCTGCTGCGTGCCGCGAGTGGCAACAGGAACAACGGAATAATCAGGCCGACCGGTATCACCAGCGCAAAAAAATCGCTGAAGACCTGTCGCACGTAGTTCAGTCGTCCCGTCACTGTGCGCGCATTTCGATAGGTCGTGTCCTCCAGCGCGTTGAACCAGAGGATCGTCTTGTCGGTCTGCGGCTTCACGACTGCCGGATGTTGAAAGATCAGTTTGGGGCTGGCATCACGCTCGTGTTGATAAACGGCGTACGGCATCTCGTGCCAGCTGCCGGTGACGGCGTTGAAATACACTCCCATTGCAGCCAGGCCAAACGCGCCAACGACAATCATCGGAAGAACTACGCGGCCCAGCCGATAGCGCAAATCGCTGGACCGATCGCGGAATAGCCATCTGCCAAGCACCAGAGCGGCGGGTATTGAAACGAGCAACCCTTCCCATGGTCTGCTGTTACCGAGAATCAGCAATCCTAATCCCAGCACGACTGAATTCCCCGCGCCACCTCGTTTTTCGACGATCCTGTAAAGCGCGCCGAGCATCAGCGCGGCCCCGCCCGCGGCAACAGCCCCGCCCCAGTAGGTATAGCTCCAGTAGCTAGCCGCGGCCCACGAGGCAAAAGCAAGGGAAACCGCGAGCCCGGGTTTGGCACCGAGCCATGCGCGAAGCATCCAAAAGACAGCGACGCACATGAAGGCGAACGAGATCCATACACCGCCGATCTGTCGGCCCGTCAATAGCCAACCGGCAGCGATGAAGAGTGAATTGGCCGGCGGATACTTGGAGCTGTACGTCGGGTGCTGCAGCACATGAAACGTTTCGAAATGCTGCCACATCGGGTGGGTTGGATTCGCGAGCCGTCCGTGCAAAAACGTGTCGGCGCCGAGGATGTAGCTGAATTCGTCGTGTACAGTGGGCGCTGGGTATCCGCGCGCCGCGCCCCCTGCAATGGCGAGAAGCGTCGAGACGATTGCCACGAGAACTGCCGCGAGCCATGGCCGCGACGCGACAAAAGCGAAGGCTCGGAGGGCGACCTCGGTGATGCTGGACAGACGGTGTTTCGACAGTTGGTACGACCCGACGAAGAGTGAATTGCAAACCGAACGAGTCAGATTACCGCGATTGTTCCGAAAAACACAGGCGGGAGGCATATCCGAGCGTTGGCGTCGCCGTCCGGTAGCAATTCACAAGCGCAAAAAAAGAGTCACCGCAAGCGATGGCTCTTTTTTCGTACGGACGCTGCGCAATAAAACAGCGTTTAACTGCAGAACGGTGAGCGATGCGCTCACCGTTCTGGTGACTGCTTTAGCGCTTCGTCGAATCCTTCTTCGACATCGTGGCGCTCATCTTGTTCGCGGCGGCGGTGTTCTTCGCGCTCGCGGAGGATCTGTGATGACGCTTGTGTGACTTCTTCTTGGTCGTGGTGGCGGTGGTTGCTGCTTTTGGTGCGGAAACCTTGGCGGCGGTCGCCTGCTGGGCATGCGACACCGTCGCGAGTCCGAGCGTCAATGCGAAAGCGCCGATCATTGCCTTGAACTTCATGCTGACTACCTCTGGTTTGTGGTTATGAACCGAATGTAGTGAGCGGAAGAGGAGAAATGCGGATAGTAATGTTCCTGTAAGGTAGACCTTCCGCGGAGGTGCTTCCGCGGAGGTGCTTCGGCGGATGCAAAAATGGCCTCGCGCCGAATGGTGCGAGGCCACTGAGGACCCTTGTCCAGAAGGTCTTCCCTTTAGAAACTGACGAACGCTTCGCCGCTCGAAACCTCAGGACTTCCGGGCGCGGGGTGTACGTTTTCGCGTGCCCATTCGGCAGCTGCGCGCGTTGATTCCTCGCAGCCGGCCATATCCTTGAACACCGAGACACTCGTCACCGAATTACCATCGCGTATTGCATTGTAGCTGACGAAGCCCGGGATCTTGCTGATTACGTTTTTAACCTCGTCCTTTCCCGACGTCATGCTATCTGCGAGTGCCGCGGCATCCTTATAGCGGCGTACCGTTACGTACATGTCTGCTCCGTTTGTTGAGGAAAGGCGCCAATCGCATCCTAAGCCTGAATGCCAGACTGGTCGTTTTAGCGCTCCCTATTGTAGTGCAAAAGGGGTTCTGGTGGGGAGCCGACTCGGTGTTCCGGGCAAATGGATCGGGTTGCATGATTTCCCCTGACCTCATCAGACGAATTTCCCGGGAAGTGGCTCAAGAAATCGAAGTCATTCAGCGAATTTCCCGTGACCCGGATCAACAACAGGGGTCGGGGTATTCCTATGATGCGAAGAAGGCCGACGGGGCTTGAACAGTAACGGACGCGACGACTTGTTCGTGTTTTTTGCTAAACCCCAGGGGGATAAATGAAGTCGCCAACGACAGCTTTCGGATTCGCATTTGTAACGCTCACGCTGGTTGCCTGCGCCGGCTCCGACGCCACGCCAACTTCGCCGGCAACGCCTGTATCTATAGCTCCGCCGGCAGTATCAGATCCCGCTCATTTCAATCTCGACGTTGTCTTGACTGGTCATGGTTCAGGGCATGTGAGCTTTCGTCAATACCACGACGGCGCTCAGCTCGTTCAGCTCGGAGTTGGGGTAGAGCACCTCGCCCCGAACACCAGCTATGTATTGCAGCGTGCCGTAGATTCGGTCGACGGAGTCTGTACGAGCACGGCCTGGCTTACTCTGGGGAAAGGTTCGACCCCCGCAACGATTGACACCGACCAAAGCGGCGGTGGGCGCGCTGACCTGTTCCGCAGCCTTGCGGCGTTTCCTGTTGGCACGGGCTTCGACATCAGGTTCCGCGTCTTGAACGCGGCAACGCAATCGGTGGTTCTTACAAGCGACTGCTACCAGTTTGTAATCAGGTAACAGGCGTTCGATCTGATACGTGAGCGCGGAGGGCAGAAGTTTCGTAGCCCTCCGGGCCCGCGTGACCTGATCGGCCGGATAATGCGAGTGCGCGCTCAGCTTGGAGGTCCGGATCGTACCGTCGTCCAGACGCATCGAGAAGATAAAGGACTACGCCATTTTCGCGTTGCGCCCGGCCCTTCCCGGCGTTCGATATCCGGACATCAACTACGTACAGCTAGTCGTTAGAGTCGGCAACTGCCGTTGTCCCGACCAAAGCGGTGCGAGTGACTCGTGCCACCGCCAGACACCACTCGTCCCAGCAGCGCCGCTCGGACTGGGGAAGGATGCGTCGGGGCGTGGCCAGGGACACTCCGATGACGATTGCGAGGTACGCAGTCAAGTTGCCGATTGGGTCGGCGGCCGAGAAAGTATCCGCGGAGTGCAATGCTGAACGTCCAACGGGAGCAGGAGCACCTTTCCCTGGCGCTCTCCGCCCAGAAACCGGGAATTCCGCACTATGTTCCGGGGAGTTCGCGGAGCCGTGAGTCTAGATGTGCTTGATCGCCGAGTCGATGCAACAGCGGACCATGCGCGGCGAACTCCACCACGCTCAGCGATCCGACAGGGCAACCGAGCCTGTAGCGGAGGCCTCCAAGTTCAATGCCGAGTAAGCCGCAGAGTGCGGCACGGATCGTCGCCTTATGAGAGACGGCCAGGACGTTTCCGTCAGTAAATCGGCGGGTCACATCCGCCACGAAACCGAGAACGCGGCCCGCGAGTGAAGTGGCTGTCTCGCCTCCAGTCGGTGCGTTCCACGCGGGGTCTTCAAGCCAACGCGTGTGATCGTCGTGAAAATCCCGATCCACCAGCTCGACAGACTTCCCCTCCCAGGCACCGTAGTTGATCTCCGTTAGCTCGTTGCGAATTTCGAGCGTGATGCCGGTCGCATCGGAGATTGGCTTTCCGGTCTCGATCGCGCGGCGCAGTGGCCCTGAATAGATCGCTTTCCACGGAACTTGACCGAAGGCGGCTGCGAACTCCTCCGCCATCTTCTGCCCGTCAGGCGTGAGCTCAGAGTCGAGTCCCGCGCCGCAGAAAACATTGTCGCGGCTACTTGCTGTCTGTCCGTGACGAAGGAAATAGAGTGTGAGCGTCATGAGCCTTGTGAGAGTGCGGAATGGGCGGGACTACGCGGTGAGGAAAACGAGTCTCGATCCTCGTTTAGTGACAACGCGGGCCCAGGCTAAAGAATCCATTTCTTCTTCAATGGAGCTTGTATGACCTGGACCCTCGCTTCAATATGCCGCAAAACGTCGGCAGGTCGCATCGGGGCACGATTAATCGCAACCGCTTGTCTGCTATCCGCATCAAGCTTGGGCGCTCAAGCCCAGTCCCCGATTACGGCATGAAGCCAACGCAGGCAGATGACTGTGGCGACGCGCCATGCAGGTCGTGGAAAAAATAAACAACCTTTCCGCGCAGCTCTCGTCGCTCCAATCCAGCTGGCGGAAGGCCGACACAGATCTGACCCGGAGGCTGATCGAAGACGAGAACAGTCTCAGGCGGCTGGAGGCTGAGAATGACAACTGAAGGCACAACTGGCGGACGCCAACAAGACAATTGGCGAACACGCGTTTCGACTCATTGCTCTAGAGGGCACGGCGAAGGCCTATCTCGCTCACACTCGCGGGCTAAGCGAATGCATCGACTACGATCAGGTCGGCCAGAAGATACCTCACGCTCACTTGCGGCATAAAAGATCATCAAGTCACGACCCCGCCGAATCCGTGACGCATTCCACTTCGCGGAAACAGAGAGAAACAACACTGCGATCATCGAGGCCGCAAAAAACCCGCACCAGCGTTGAGCCGATACGGGTCAAATTGCTTGAATCGATGGGCCAGCGAGGAGTGAAACCTCGGACGTCACGCACTTGACCGTTCGATGCACCTTGCTGAGCTCGTCCGTTTTTCTTCGAAAGCCGCCCTGCGTTTCACGGCGATTACCTTCCGCGGAGTTTCGCGATTTCTTTCAGAAAGGTTGCGGTGTTTCCCGCTTCAACGAGTGTTCGAATGCCGCGCTTCCGGAGCCGGCGGCGGACCATGTCCGGTACTTCCGCTCAGGCGAAGCCGAGTTGCTGAAGCATGAGAGACTGATCCCACTGCTCCCATCGTTCCCGCACCTTGCCGTCGACCAGTGTGTCCACGATGAGTCCGTCCAGCGCGACCTGCCTACCCGTCGGCGGCGCTGCTCCCAGCGGCCCTGTATGCGTCCCCGTCGCATGCCATCGGAACGCCGCCCGGTCCCCTTCGACCAGCTGATCTTCGATCGTGAAATGGAGGTCGGGGAATGCGCGCAGGAGCCCCACTAGCAGCTCCTTCCATGGACCAATGCCGCGGAGAGGCTCTGCGACCCCGGTGATGTGGACGACGCAATCCGCCGCGAACACGGCGTCCACGGCGGACACGTCGCCACGATTCAGGCTCTCGATCCAAATGCGCTCGTGCTCCATCACGGACTCTACCGGCATGCTCTACCTCCACGCAGGGTGAACGGGGTCACGTGTGAGACTGTGGCTTTCAGCCTCGCTGCCACCCGAGGCGGGTGGGCTACGCACGTATTGGCCGAATCTGGAAAAAATCAGTTGGTAGCGCAACACCCAGGGGTATTTGCTTTGACGCCAAACTAGACGGCAGCAGTCAAGATACGCCCACGTGCTCGACACGAGGTAAAGGAGCAACTCTAACGCGATACGGGGCAATGAGTTGGATCAATGGGCCATCGAGGAGTTGAACCTCGGACCTCACGCTTATCAGGCGTGCCTTAGTTGGAAAGGATTCGGACAAGATGTCCTCATTTCACTATGACGGAACGCGAAATGTCCTGTGCACCCTTTCCGCCTGTCTGCATAAGTCCCGATCTAACGGACACCTGAACGGACACCTAGCGTCAATCTACCGCTGTTTTCCCCCCTTATCCTGGCTATGGCGTCCCTTCTTACCAGCCGGG
>JANYKY010000462.1 GCA_025357975.1 Gemmatimonadaceae bacterium | reverse complement strand
TCCTCGGCGCGTGTCACGAGCCAGTCCCCGTTCATCCGAAAGTGTGCGTGCAGGATCGCGCCGTTTGCGAGATGAAGAAGCTGGTGCTTGCCTCGACGTTCCACTTTGACGATTTGCTGCTGGCGCAATTGTAACGCTGTCGAGGCGGGAAGCTGTCGCTCGAGGGCGGGATGATGCGTCAGAGCTCGCTCTATAGTCTTGCCTTCGACTGCTTTTCGCAGACGCTGCATTGCTTCTTCTACTTCAGGTAGTTCCGGCATTTTGCGGGATAAGAGTTAAAAAAAAGTACTTGCGTCCGGCCATCGTTGCTCTAGCTTGCTCCGCAGAACGCCAGGCATTACGCGTCACCTCTGCCCTGAGCTGATGGATTTCTCGGCACCACGATCGCTCAAGCACGAATACGATCTGTTCGTCGAAAACGAGATCGAGATCTACAAGGATTCGATCTCCCGCACCGTTCTCCTGAAAATCGGAGACGAGGCTGTGGCGTCCCTGCTCGATCAGGCGCAGCTCGCAATGAATGAAATTCTTCTTTGCGACGAAGTCGATCGCATCATTCGGAAGCGGCTGCGTATTCCGACGTACGCGACGTGGCGAAAGAAGGAAATGAAGCGAGTGAAGGAGCAGGAAGAATTTCGGCGGCCCGAGCATTGGGGGGTGTCCGCGGACAGTGCGCTCGCGCGCGAGGTTCATCTTCCTGCGCAATCGCGAGTTTTGGTCGCTGGCGCCGAAGTAGCGAACGCATCCAGATACCTCGCCGCCCAAGGCTGCTCGGTGACGGCCGTAAGTGCTGAAATCGAAGCACCGAGACAGCTCGATCCAGAAGATGCGAAACTGCTGGCTGGTCGTATCGCCAGCGTTCCCATGGGCTTGAAGGAATGGGCACCGAACGAGGAGTTGAGTGCTGTCGTTTGTACGCCGGCGGCTTTTGCCGGCCTGAGCTCGGCCGAGAGGGCGAAGGTTATGGCGATCCTTCAGAGCGCGACACGCGATGGCGGTGTTCACTTGGTAGACACCTTGATTCAAAACCATGCCGAGCCGTCTTTGTCGGAGCTTCGTCGCAACTATAAGGGGTGGGAGATCTCCGTTATGGATCAGGGGACTTCGTCTCGCAGTTTCCTGGCGCGAAAGGCCGTCGCCTAGAGGCATTTGGCGTGTGTCATAAACGCACACCTGTACGAAAAGTGCGTGTCAATTCGCGACATAACCGCCTTTGCCATTTTCCTTTCGTTCTACCAAGTTGTTCATTCACAACAACTTAGCTATCGGGTACACGCTGGCACCGTGAGTGCTTTAGTGGGCAGCGTCCGGTATTTGGTATCGGACAGGCAACCCTGAGAGCACCATGAAGAAAGTACCCGACACAATCGGATCGCAGGAACCGCTTGGAATCATCATCTCGCGCGGCGATCGCGCTGAGCAGCGGCCCATCTTTTCCGCCTACATCTGGGGCCCGGCCCCGGAGCCAGTTGTTGAGGTAACGGCAAAAGTAGCGTAAAACCCGCTCTCGACCGGGTTTTAGGGCTTTAGTCCGGACAGGCTACTTCTCTACACGCTACTTCTATATAGTAGCGATTGTAGCGGCCCGCCCCTTGCCTCCCTCGGCAACGTGGACGAATCATCTGAATCCTGGGAAGGCGAGCGAAGAGAGCTGCTGTCTCGGAAGATTTCCGACCTCGGCCTCACCATCTCCGGAACCCGCGTCGAGAAGATGGTCGATCAGCTCTACCGCGAGCTGACCGACAAAGGGCTGACCTTCCATCCCCCCGTTTACCTCACCGACCAATGGGGCTGTCCCGACGAAATCCCCCTGATTGGGATTCCTTTTTATCTCGCGGACCCTCGTCTGGAAAAAATCGAGGATGACTTTGCCGAAGGCATCGAGTCGGAGCAGGATTCGATGCGGTTCATGCGGCACGAAGCGGGGCATGCTTTCAACTACGCATACAGGCTGTTCGACCGCTCGGATTGGCGGAACGCCTTCGGGGCTTACTCCCGTCCATATCGGGAACGCTACAAAGCCGATCCGTTTTCGCACGATTTCGTTCGGCACATACTCGGCTGGTATGCCCAGAAGCATCCAGACGAGGATTTCGCGGAGACGTTTGCGGTATGGATGACGCCTGGTCTTGATTGGCGGGCGTCCTATAAGGGCTGGCCTGCACTAGCGAAGCTCGAGTTCGTCGATCGAGTGATGAACGATCTCGCCGACGAGGCACCGGAGGTTCCTGTCCCATCGCCAGACGATCTTCCGGTCGACGCAATGCAGTACTCCCTCGAACATCACTACCAGGGAATCAGCGATTCGATCCCGATCAGCGACTCGGGCATCTTCGACGGCGATCTCGGTAACATTTTTGCGAGTGCACACGAGGCGCCAAGCGGCGAAGGCGCGGCGAGTTTTCTCGCCTCGCACCAGCGGGAGATAGTTGGGCGGATCTCGCATTGGACTGGTGAGAGTGCAGCCTCGGTTCGCGACTTCCTGAATTTGCTTCGCACTCGCGCATCGAAGCTGGACCTGCGAGTGCGTGGACTCGAAGCATCGACCCTGGTGGAGCTCACTGCTTTTGGAACGGCCGTCATGATGAATTATCGCAACAGCAGAACAATTTCTTCCCGAACCGGCAATAAATGAAAATCGCACTGCTCCATACGAAGGACGCGCTTGGCCCGCCTGTCGATCCAGTGATCGACCAGATTGAAAACGCGTTGAAGGCCGGCGGACATGAAACGCGAAAGCTCGCCGTGGATAATTCCGTTCAGCCGCTCGTCACCTCGCTCACCGAAGACAGGCCTGATCTCGTCTTCAACATCGCAGAGTCGTTCGCGGGCAAGAGCGCCCTGGAGTCGAATGTCGCAGCGTTGCTGAACCTTCTCAACCTCCGTTACACGGGATCGAGTCCAGCTGGACTGATTCTCGCGGGCGACAAGACACTCACGAAAAAGGTGCTGACGTTCCACGGAATTCTCACGGCGAAATTCGCCACTGTTTTTCGCGGCTCGGTAGACTGGGCGGGCGAAGTAAACTTTCCGCTCATACTCAAGCCGCCGCAGGAAGACGCGTCGCTCGGCATAACGCAGAAGTCCATCGTCAACGACGTGAAGGAATTGCTGCAGACGATCAGCTCGCTACAGGAGGAGTACCAGGGGCCCGTGCTCGCAGAAGAATTCATCGATGGTCGCGAATTCTACGTTGGTGTGATTGGGAACAGTGACGTGAAGGCGTTGCCCATCATGGAAATGGATTTCACGGGTTATCCCGAGGGCCGGCCGAAAATCGCGAGCTACGAGGCGAAGTGGGGAGAGGATGGAAATGAGAAGGGTGCTGAATTTGACGGAACGAAGTCCATTTTCCCGACCGGCGTGTCGGATGATCTTGCCAGGCGAATGCAGCAGGTGGCGATAGACTCGTTTCAGGCATTGAGGCTGCGGGATTACGCGCGAGTGGACATTCGAGTGAACGCCCGGGATGAGATCTACGTTATCGAAGTGAATCCCAATTGTTATCTGGAGAAGTCGGCCGAGTTCGCGTCGGCGTCGGCGAAGGAGGGCAAGAATTACGATGAGC